>JAQGIA010000213.1 GCA_028291445.1 Belnapia sp. | reverse complement strand
GCGGCGCCCCGAAGCCGGCGCCCGGCGGGCTGCCGAAGTCACGCCGCGGCGGCCGGTCGCCGAAACCGCCAGCGCCAGCGCCCCCACCGAAATCGCGCCGTGGCGGACGATCGCCGAAGCCGCCGCCACCAAAGTCGCGCCGTGGCGGGCGATCACCAAAGCCGCCGCCCGGCGGCCGGTCATTGAACCCACCGCCCGCTGGCCGGTCATTGAAGCCGCCGCCCGCTGGGCGGTCGTTGAAGCCGCCACCCGGCGGGCCGTCGCGGAAGGGCCGGCGCGCCGGGCCGCCGCCCGTGGAGCCGCCGCCATCGCCCAGCTTGCGTTCGGTAATGCGCGTCACCAGCCTGCGGCCCTGCCGATCCGTGCCGATTTCGCAGACCAGGGTATCGCCCGTCTCGGGCGGCTCGATTCCCGCTTCGGTCAGCGCCGAGGCGTGGAAGAACACGTCCTGACCATCGGGCCCCAGCACGAAGCCGAAGCCCTTCCGGGCATTGTACCATTTCACCTGGGCCTCAACGGGCCCGGCGCCGCCCTGGATATCGCTGTCGGAAGGCACTTGCTGATTGATCCGTATCTAGTGAATACCGACCCAACGGGGATGCAGGATCGCCACCTCAAAGAATGACATTCACCCTACGACAAAGCGAGCAGGAAATTACCCGAATCGCCGTGGATCATAGGGTTTCGCATCAATCTCCATGGGTTGTGCAAGCAGCATCTGCGCAACCAGACGCGCCGATCGCGGCGCGGATACCAGCCCGACATGGCCATGGCCGAAGGCATGCACGACATCGGATGTTCGCCGCGCCGGGCCGATGCATGGCAAGCCATCCGGCATGCTGGGCCGATGCCCCATCCAGAACTTCACGCGCTCCGGCGGCAGATCCCTTGGCAGGCCTGGGAAGCTGCGCAGCAGATGGTCGCGCAGGATCGCCGCGCGCTGCCAATTCGGCGCGGCCTCGAGCCCGGCGATCTCGACCTGCCCGGCGCAGCGCAACCCGAGATCCGTCATGGTGACGGACATCTTGCCGTCGGAGGGCATCATCGGCGTGCGCGGCCCGCTTTCCGGATGCATCACCATGGCGTGGTAGCCACGCTCGGTCTCGAGCGGCACCGCATCGCCGACCGCCGCGGCCAGCGCCTTCGAATGCGCGCCGGCGGCGATCACCGCGCGGTCGGCGGCGATCTCGCCGGTATCGGTCAGCACCGAACGCAGCCGCCCGGCCTCGATGCGGAAGCCGATGGCGCGCGCCTGGACACGCTGCGCGCCTTGCGCCTCGGCCAGTTGCACCAGCGCCGCGACGTAGCCGCCGGGGTCGCGGCAATGCCCGCCTTCCTCGATCAGCGCGGCGAAGCCGTAGCGCCGGTCGAGTTCCGGCTCGCGCTGGCGCAGCTCGTCGGCGCCGATCTCGAGCCATTCGACGCCGACCTGGCGGCGAATGCGCCAGGCCATGGCCTCCGCCTCGAATTCGGCGCGCGAGGGATAGATGTACATCAGTCCGCGACGCTCGATGAGATGACCGACGCCGGCCTCCTCGGCCAGCGCCGCATGCAGCGCCGGCGCGCCCTGCAACAGCGCGCGCAACGCGACGGCGGTGCGCAGCACCCGCGCCTCGGTCCAGCCGGAGGCGAGGTAGCGCGCCAGCCAGGGCAGCACCTTCGGCAGATACGACCAGCGGATGGCGAGCGGCCCCAACGGATCGGCAAGGAAGCCCGGCACCTTCTTCCACAGGCCCGGGGTCGCCGGCGGGATGACCGACATCGGGCTGAGCCAGCAGCCGTTGCCGTAGCTGGCCGCCTGCTCGCCGCCGGGCGGGCCAGGCTCGACGATGCTGACCCGGAAGCCCGCCTTCAGCAGCTCGAGCGCGGTGCAGGCGCCGAGGATGCCGGCGCCGATGACGACGACATGGCCCTTCATGATTTGGCCACCCGGCCGGGATCCTGCGCAGCCAGCAGCGAGACATGCGCCGAGACGACCCTCCAGCCGAGTTCGGGCAGCCGCGCCATGATCTTGGTCTTCCGCCCGACCAGGCCGCTGTCGGTGCGGACATATTCCAGATGGGTGCAGGCGAAGTCGCGGCCGAAAGCGGTGATGTGGATGCGGCGGGTGGCGCGCGGCGCGTAGCGCGCGACGCTGTTGCGGAAGGCGCGGATGGCCTCGATCCCATAGAGGATCTCGGTGGTGCCGAAGCGCACCGTGCGGGGGTCCGCCCAGAAGCTGCCGTCGAGCACCGCGGCGTCATTGGTGGCGATGGCCTGTTCGTAGCGGTCGAACACGGCGCGGGCTTCGGCGATGGTCGCCGGGTCATCGATCTGCATGTGGCCAGGATGACGCGGGCGCAACCGCAGAGCAAAGATTACAGGAATTTTATGTAATTTGATCGCGAAATACTGAATACTTGATCAAACACGTTACCGTGGGACGCCCCCAATGCTGGACTCCCTGCCGCTTACCGTCGAAAAACCCGCCGTACAAACCCTGGTCGCACCCTTGGCCAATCAGGGCTTCCTGTTTGCCACCGGCATCGAGAACAGCGCGCCGACGCTCGACGGCGGCCGCATCCGGCGCGACCAGATGGCCGAATGCGGTCATTACAACCGCTGGCGCGAGGATCTGGCACTGGTCCGGCAGATCGGTTGCAGCGTCCTGCGCTATGGCCCGCAACTGCACACCACGCTGCGCGGTCCCGGCCTGCACGACTGGTCCTTCGCCGATGAGAGCTTCGCCGAGATCCGCCGGCTCGGCATCCTGCCGATCGTCGACCTCTGCCACTTCGGCGTGCCGGACTGGATCGGCGATTTCCAGAATCCTGAGTTCCCGACGCTCTTCGCCGATTACGCCGGCAGCTTCGCGCGGCGCTTTCCCTGGGTGCAGCTCTATACGCCGGTGAACGAGATGTTCATCACCGCCGTCTTCAGCGCCAAATACGGCTGGTGGAACGAGCAGCGGCAGGACGACCGCAGCTATGTCACCGCCATCAAGCACGTCGTCCGCGCCAATGTCCTGGCGATGCAGGCCATCCTGCGGGTGCGGCCGGATGCGCTTTTTATCCAGTCGGAATCGACCGAGCAGTTCCATCCGGAATGCCCGCTCGCCCTGCCGCATGCCGAGCACCGCAACGCCGAGCGCTTCCTGACGCTCGACCTGAACTACGGCCGGCGGGTCTGCTCCTCGATGTACGAATATCTGCTCGACAACG
>JAQGIA010000202.1 GCA_028291445.1 Belnapia sp. | reverse complement strand
AGCAGGTGCTCATGGCAGAACTCCTGCACCGGACCCGCAACTTGCTGGCAGTGGTGCAGGCGATTGCAAGCCAGACGCGCCGGACAAGCAGCTCGATTGCTGAGTTTGGTAGCGAGTTCGCTAGCCGGCTGCGCGCGCTAAGCCGCGTCCAAAGCCTGCTTTCCCATATCGACCAGCACGAGGTCGATCTTCGAAAGCTGGTCGAGGCTGAACTCCACGCTCACGGTGACGGCGGCATTGCCTCTGGCAAGATCAAGATTGAAGGACCAACGGTTGCCCTTCCGGCCACCTCCGCTCAGGCGCTCGGGCTGGCCATCCACGAACTGGCGACCAACGCCGTGAAGTATGGAGCCTTTGCCCAGCCCGAGGGTAAGCTAAAGGTCAGCTGGAATCTTGAGGCGGACGAAGCCGAGCGCTGGGTTGTGTTCGAATGGGCAGAGAGCGGAGTGAAAATGCCCGAAAGCGAGCCGCCAAAACGTAAGGGCTACGGCAGCGAACTCATTGAACGCGCGCTTCCTTACCAGCTGCAGGCCAAGACCAAACTTCAGTTTGGCCCGGACGGCGTGCGTTGCGAGATCGTGGCACCAGTGAAAGGTATTGCAGCAGGACAGATGATAGGTGAGCAGCCTTGAGGGCACCGCCAGGTTATTGACCCAAGGGTGACCGAGGCGATGCGGGAGCAGAGTTCAAGCTGCAGCCGATGCGCCCATTGGGCCAGCCATTGACCAGGCAAGTGATCAGGTCGGTGAAGTAGCGCTTGAACGGATGCATCCCGCGGCACGTCACGGTGTTGCAACCGCATGCCGTTCGATCCCCTATATGCCCCGCCGCCACCGCTGGCCGCCACGTCTACCGTCGTGGACGCGCCGCCGATCCCCGCCTGCCGGGCCTGGGCGGCATGCTACGTCGCGCGGCCGGAGGCGCCCGTCATCGACCTGACGTAGGGCGTGCCCGACACGCCGCCGGATCCCGGCCTGCTGCGTCGTCTGGGCGAGGCGGGGGCCGACCTTGCCCTTGCCGGCTACGGTCCGCTGGAGGGCGAGGCGGCGCTCCGCGATGCCTTCGCCGCCGAGACCCGGCGTCTCTACGGCGGCGACGTGGCGGCGGCGGACATCACCATCACCGCCGGCGCCAACCTCGGCTTCACCCTGGTCATGTCGGCAATCACCGCCCCGGGCGACGCTGTCCTGCTGCCGGCGCCCTGGTTCTTCAACCACCCGATGGCGCTCGCGCTGCGGGGCGTCGTCAGCCAACCGCTGCCCTGCGATGCGGGCAACGGCCTGCTGCCCGACCCGGACCGGGCCGCGGCGCTGATCGATGCGCGGACCCGGGCGATCGTGCTCGTCACGCCGAACAACCCGACCGGCGCGATCATGCCGCCGTCGCTGGTGGCGCG
The DNA here is from genome assembly GCA_028291445.1 of Belnapia sp. Lineage (GTDB taxonomy): Bacteria > Pseudomonadota > Alphaproteobacteria > Acetobacterales > Acetobacteraceae > Belnapia. The sequence continues at coordinate 1,452 of JAQGIA010000202.1, read as the reverse complement.
GTTCGCCGCGCTCTGCCGCGACCGCGGGCTGTGGCTGGTGCTGGACGAGACCTACCGGGATTTCCTGCCGGCCGGAGCCGGGGCGCCGCACGGGCTGTTCGTCGAGCCCGGCTGGCGCGACCGCGTGGTCCAGCTCTATTCCTTCTCCAAGGCCTACGGCATTCCGGGACACCGCACCGGTGCCGTCGTCGCCGGCCCGTCCCTGCGAGCCGAGCTGATCAAGGCGGTCGACAACATCCAGATCTGCCCGCCGCGTCCGCCGCAGGCCGCCCTCGCCTGGGCTGTCCCGGCGTTGCGTGGCTGGCGCGACGGCAATGCAGCCGCGATGGCCCGCCGCGGCGCCGCCTTTGCGGCCGCGCTGGGAGAGGCGCCGGCCTGGCGTATCGAGGCGCTGGGCGCCTATTTCGCCTGGGTCCGCATCCCCGAGGCGATGCACTCCGCCGCGCAGGCGGCGGAAGCGCTGGCGGCGACGCAGGGCGTGGTCACGCTGCCCGGGACCGCCTTCGGCCCGGGCGGGGAGCGCCACCTGCGCATGGCCTTCGCCGGCGTCGGGGAAGCGGCGATCGCCGCACTGCCGGCCCGGCTGCGTGCGGTGTTGGAAGATGGACGATGACGACGACACGACGCGGGCTGGCGCTGGCCGGCCTCGCCCTGGCAGCCCCCGCACGGGCAGCCACGATCGCCGGTGGCCGGCCGCTACGCCTGATCGTCCCCTACCCGGCGGGCGGCGCCGTCGATCTCGTCGGCCGGCTTTACGCGGAGCGCATGGAGGCGGAACTCGGCCAGCAGGTGGTGGTCGACAACCGCTCCGGTGCCGCCGGCATCGTCGGCGCCGAGGCAGTGGCGCGGGCCCTGCCGGACGGCACCACGCTCGGCGTTATCGGCATGACCACGCTCTGTGCCTACAAGACGCTCTACAAGCGGCTGCCCTTCGACCCCCGACCGCGACTTCGACCCGGTCAGCCAGGCGAGCGCGGGGACGGTGGTCTGCGCGGTCAACCTTGATGCCGCGAAGCGGAATGGCTGGGCCGATTTCCGAAGCCTGGTCGCCTGGGCAAAGGCCAATCCTGAGGGGCTGCGCTACGGCACCGCCGGCCCCGGCACCACCGCGCATCTGACCATGGCCGCGGTGCAGAAGGCGACGGGGATCGAGGCGCTGCACGTCGCCTACCGCGGCGGCGCGCCGGCGGTCGCCGACCTGCAGGCCGGCGTCATCGACCTGATGTTCGAGCTGATGCCGGGGCTGATGCCGCTCATCGAGCAGCGGGCGGTGCTGCCGCTCGCGGTCGGCAGTGCATCCCGCGCCATGGTGCTGCCGGCGGTGCCGGGGATGGCGGAGTTCGCCGACCTGGGGCTCGGCGGCCTCGATATCGGGGCGTGGGAGGCGGTGATGGCACCGGCCAGGACGCCGCCGGAGGTGATCTTTCGCCTGCATGCGGCGGTGCGGGCCGC
>JAQGIA010000196.1 GCA_028291445.1 Belnapia sp. | reverse complement strand
GCGGCGCAGGGTGCCGCGCATCACCTTACCGGTGGCGGTCATCGGCAATGCCTCGGCGAAGATGACCTTGCGCGGATAGGCATGGCCGGCAAGGCGGGATTTGACGTGATCCTGCAGGCTGCGGGCGAGCGCGTCATCCGCAATTACACCGGTAGCCGGAACGATGACGGCGGTGACGGCCTCGGTGCGCAGCGGGTCCGGCAGGCCGATGACCGCAGCCATGGCGACGGCCGGATGGCGCAGCAAGCAATCCTCGATCTCGCCCGGCCCGATGCGATAGCCGGCCGAGGTGATGACATCATCGTCGCGGCCGATGAAGCGGAACCAGCCTTCGTCGTCCTGCTCGCCCTGGTCGCCGGTGAGCAGCCAGTCTCCGGCGAATTTCGCGGCGGTCGCTTCGGGGTTGTTCCAGTAGCCGAGGAACATCACCGGGTCCGGGCGGCGGATGGCGATGGTGCCGGGCGTCCCTGGCGGCAACGGCTGCCCCGCAGCATCGACAATGGCGACAGCATGGCCGGGCACGGCACGACCCATCCAGCCCGGACGCGCGGGCATCACCGCGCCACAGGAGGCGATGACCAGGTTGCATTCGGTCTGGCCGTAGAACTCGTTGATCGTGCAGCCGAAGGTGGCGCGGCCCCAGTCGAGCAATTCTGTGCCGAGCGTTTCGCCGCCGCTGCCGATGCTGCGTGGCCGGGCGCCGAAGCCCGTGGCATCCGGCACGGCGCGCAGCATCTTCAGCGCGGTGGGCGGCAGGAAGGCATTGCGCACGCCATGCGTCGCCATCAGGCGCAGGGCGTATTCGGGATCGAATTTCGTCATCCGATGCGCGAGCACCGGCACGCCGTGGAACAGGCTCGGCAGCAGCACATCGAACAACCCGCCGATCCAGGCCCAATCGGCCGGCGTCCAGAACAGGTCGCCGGGCTGCGGAAACAGATCCTGCGGCATCTCCACGCCCGGCAGATGGCCGAGCAGGACGCGATGCGCGTGCAGCGCTCCCTTGGGCGAGCCGGTGGTGCCCGAGGTATAGATGATGACGGCGGGATCATCGGCCAGCGTGTCGCGCGGGGTGAAGCGGTCGCTGGCGCGGGCCAGCTCGGCCGGCATCCGGTCGGTCGAGAGCACCAGCCGCAATTCTGGCAATTCGAGGCCGGCCAGCTTGGCCTCGCCGATGGCATCGGTGATGAGCGCGGCGGCACCGCTGTCGCGCAGGCGGAATTCCAGTGCCTGCTCCTGGAACAGCTGAAACAGCGGCACGGCGATGGCGCCAAGCTTATAGGCGGCGAGATGCGCGATGGCGGCTTCCGGCACCTGCGGCAGCAGCACGCCGATGCGGTCGCCGGGGCGGATACCCTTGGCGGCCAGCAGATTGGCAAGGCGGTTGCTCTCGGCCTTCAGCCTATCGAAGGTGATGCGGTCGGTGCCGCCGTCGTCCCGCAGATGCAGCAGCGCGAGCCGGCCGCTGCCATCCGCCCAGCGGTCACAGGCGGCGACGCCGATATTGAAGCGTTCCGGCACCTGCCAGCGGAAGGCGACGCGGATCGCATCATAGGTGGCGCCGGCAGGCAGCATCAGCCCGGCACCGGGCGGGTATCGTCGATGACCTTGCCGTCATTGGGCAGGCTGCCGGACGGCACGCATTCCACCTGGCCGCGCAGCTTGGTTGCCGCTTGCAGGGCGGCGGCCAGCGCCTCGGCAGCCTCGGGCGGCGCCTCGGCGCGCAGCAGCATGGTGTCGCGCTCGCCATCCAGCGCGATCACCAGACGCGCCTTGGCGACACCGGGAACCGCGCGCAGCGTGGCGGCGACCTGCTCGGGCCGGACGAACATGCCACGCACCTTGGCGGCCTGATCGGCCCGGCCCAGCCAGCCGCGAATGCGGCGGTTGGTCCGGCCGCAGGGCGAGGTGCCGGGCAGGATGGCGGAAAGATCGCCGGTGGCGAAGCGGATCAGCGGATAATGCGGGTTCAGCGTGGTGACGAGGATCTCGCCCACCTCGCCATCCGGCAGAACGTCGCCGGTGCCGGGGCGGACGATTTCGAGGATGATGCCCTCATCGAGGATCAGCCCCTCGCGCGCCGGGCTTTCATAGGCGATGAGGCCGAGGTCGGCGGTGCCATAGCTTTGCAGCACGGTCAGGCCACGCTCGGCGTACCAACCCCGCAGGCTCGGCAGATAGGCGCCGCCGGTGACATGGCCGAGGGTGATCGAGGAGAGGTCGAGGCCGAGCGCATCGCCCTTTTCCAGGATGGTCTTCAGGAAATCCGGCGTGCCGCTGTAGCAGCGCGGGCGGAGCTGCGCGGCGGCCTGCGCCTGGGCCTCGGTATTGCCGGTGCCGGCGGGGAAGACCGGGCAGCCGAGCGCGCGGGCGCCGCCTTCCAGCATGCTGCCGGCGGGGGTGAAGTGGTAGGCGAAGCAGTTGTGCAGCAGTTCGCCGGCCCGCAGGCCCGTGGCATGCAGCGCGCGGGCATAGCGCCAGTAGTCCGGCACCGCGGCCTCCGGCTCGTAGATCGGACCGGGCGAGGCGAAGACGCGGGCGAGCTGCGTGAAGGGCGTGGCGACGAGGCCACCGAAGGGCGGCGAGACGGATTGCTGGGCGAGAAGCTCTGCCTTCCGCGTCACCGGCAGGCTGGCCAGGGGGCCTTCCGGCAGGTTGGCGTAGTGCGGTGCCCGGGCGCGGGCATGGCGCAACTGTTCGGCCAGGGACGCCGCCTGCGCCGCCGCGCGCTCATCGGCGCTGCGGGTTTCCAGGGCATCGAAGTGATCGGTCACAGCCATCGCTTCCGCCGCTTGTAGGATTTCAGGTTCTTGAAGCTCTTGCGGTCCGCGCCATGGCCGCCGAGGTAGGATTCCTT
>JAQGIA010000166.1 GCA_028291445.1 Belnapia sp. | reverse complement strand
CATCGCATCGCCGTCATGTATGCCGGCCGCATCGTCGAGACCGGGCCGGTCGCCGCCATCTTCGCCGCCCCGCGCCACCCCTATACCGCGGGGCTGCTGGCCTGCATCCCCCGCATCCTGGCCGAGCCGGAGCCATGGCTGCACGAGATCCCCGGCATGGTGCCGAGCGCGGCCGAACGCCCCAGGGGCTGCGCCTTCACCCCCCGCTGCAGCCGCAGCATCTCGGGCTGCCATGCCGCCCCGCCGCCGCTGCGGGGCGAGGCGCATGAAGTGGCCTGCTGGAACCCGCTCGATGACTGAGCCGCCGCTGCTCGAGGTCGAGGGCCTCAAGGTGCATTTCCCGCGGCGTGGCGGCCTGCTGCGGCGGCAGACCGGGCTGGTGCGCGCGGTGGATGGCGTGGACCTTACCGTGGCGCGCGGCGAGACCCTGGCGATCGTCGGCGAGAGCGGCTGCGGCAAGACCACCACCGGCAAGGCGATCCTGAAGCTGCTGCCCACCGCCGCCGGGGCCATCCGCTTCGACGGCGAGGATATCGCCGGCCATTCCCGCCGGGAAATGCAGCCCTTCCGGCGGCGGATGCAGCTGATCTTCCAGGACCCCTATGCCAGCCTCAACCCTAGGATGAACGTGGCCGGGATTCTCGGCGCGCCCTTCGCCATCCACCGCATCGGCACCGCGGCGGACCGCGCCGACCGGGTCGCCCGGCTGCTCCAGCTGGTCGGGCTGCCGGCCGCGGCGGCGCAGCGCTACCCGCATGAGTTCAGCGGCGGCCAGCGCCAGCGCATCGGCATCGCCCGCGCCCTGGCGCTGGGCCCGGAGCTGATCGTCGGCGACGAGCCGGTCAGCGCGCTGGATGTCTCGATCCAGGCGCAAATCATCAACCTGCTGCGGCGGCTGCAGCAGGAGATGCGGCTGTCCTATATCCTGATCTCGCACAACCTCGCGGTGGTCAGCCATGTCGCCGACCGGGTGGCGGTGATGTATCTCGGCCGGGTGGTGGAGACGGCGCCGCGTGCGACAGTGTTCTTCCGCCCGCAGCATCCCTATACCCAGGCGCTGCTCTCGGCCATTCCCGGCGGCAAGCAGGCGCGCCAGATCCTGCCTGGCGATGTCCCGAGCCCGGCCAGGCCGCCCAGCGGCTGCGGTTTTCACCCGCGCTGCCCGGTCGCCCTGCCGCTTTGTTCCCAGGTCGCGCCGCGCAGCCGCAGCCTCGGCGATGGCCATGCCGTCGCCTGCCATCTGGTCGGCGGATGATCGGCTTCATCCTCCGCCGCCTGGCCCAGGCGGTGCCGCTGCTGATCGGCGTCTCGCTGATCGGCTTCGGGCTGATGCATCTGGCGCCCGGCGGGCCGCTGGCGATCTACACGCTGAACCCCTCGATCCAGGTGCAGGACATCGAGCGCATCAAGGCGGTCTTCGGCCTCGACCAGCCGGTGCATGTCCAATACCTGAAATGGGCAGCCGGGATCTTCAGCGGGGATTGGGGCAATACCTTCTTCGGCGGCCGGCCGGTGCTGCATGTGGTACTGGAGCGGTTGCCGGCGACCCTGCTGCTGATGGGCAGCGCGCTTTCGGTCGCCATCGTGCTGGGGCTCGGCATCGGCGTGCTGGGCGCGGTGAAGCGCTACAGCGTCTTCGATGCGCTGGCGACCAGCGGGGCCTTGTTCGCCCTGTCGTTTCCCACCTTCTGGTTCGGCCTCATGGCCATCTGGATCTTCGCCATCGAGCTGCGCTGGCTGCCCTCCGGCGGGATGTTCGAGCTGGGCGAGGAGGGCAGCATCCTCTCGCTGCTGCGCCATCTGGTATTGCCGGTGATGGTGCTCGCCCTGGTCATCACCGCCACCTGGTCCCGCTATGCCCGCAGCGCCTTCCTTGAGGTGCTGGGCCAGGACTTCATGCGGACGGCCCGGGCGAAGGGGCTGCCGCTCTCGGCCCGGCTGTGGCGCCATGCCCTGCCCAATGCCGCCAAGCCGCTGATCGCGCTGCTGGGGGTGGAGCTGCCCTTCCTGTTTTCCGGCGCGCTGGTGACCGAGACGATCTTCGGCTGGCCCGGCATGGGGCGGCTGTTCGTCGATGCGCTGGGGATGAAGGAATATCCGGTGCTGATGGGGCTGATGATGTTCACCGGGCTTTTCGTCATCGCCGGCAATCTGGTGGCCGATATCGCCATCGCCGCCATCGATCCCAGGGTCAGGTTGTGATGGTCAGACCATGATGCAGTCCCGCGTCTGGCGCCGCTTCCGCCGGCACCGGCTGGCGCTGGCCGGCGGGCTGGTGGTCGCCCTGCTGCTGGCGGCGGCCTTGTTCGCCCCGCTGCTGGCGCCGCAGGACCCGACCCTGCTGGACACCCGCCTCCGCTTCCTGACGCCCTTCGCCAACCCGGCCTTCCCGCTCGGTACCGACGAGCTGGGCCGCGACACCCTCTCCCGGCTTTTATACGGCGGCCGCGTCTCGCTGACGGTCGGCGTCGTCGCCATGGCCACCACCGTGCTGACCGGTGCGCTGATCGGCATCCTGGCCGGCTACCTCGGCGGCTTCGTCGATGCGGTGCTGATGCGCTTCGTCGATACCATGCTGTGCTTCCCGCAGGTCTTCCTGCTGCTGGTGGTCGCCGCCTTCGTCCCGCCGACCCTGCTCTCCATCTCCCTGGTCATCGGCTTCACCTCCTGGATGGAGGTCAGCCGCATCGTCCGGGCCGAGATCCTGCAACTGAAGGAGCAGGA
>JAQGIA010000127.1 GCA_028291445.1 Belnapia sp. | reverse complement strand
CCCCGCTGGCGAACCCCGCTGGCCGAGCCGGGCGGAACCGGGCAGTCTCGGCGCATAACCCGCCAAGGGACGTCCAGGACATGCTTCGAGAACCCATGTCGCGCCGGCGTGCGCTACTGGCTGCGCTTGCGCCCGGTCTGGCGCTTCCCCACCTCGCCCGCGCCCAGCAGCCCAACTGGCCGCAGGCCCGGCCCATCCGCCTCGTCATCGGCTTCCCGCCCGGCGGCTCGGCGGATTTCCTCGCCCGCAGCCTGGCCGATCCGCTGGGGCGGGAGCTGGGCCAGACCATCCTCATCGACAACCGCCCGGGCGCCGGCGCCAATATCGCCACCGAGCACGTCGCGCGCTCCGAGCCGGATGGCTATACCCTCCTGCTGGGCGGCAATTTCAGCCATGCGGTCAATCCGGCGATGTTCCGCCGGGTGAGCTTTGACCCGATCGGCGATTTCACCCCGATCACCCAGGTCAGTGACATCCCGACGATCATCGCGGTGAACCCCGCCAGCGGCATCCGCACCCTGTCCGAGCTGATCGAGCGCATCCGCGCCAAGCCGGGGCAATGGAACTACGGCACCCCCGGCATCGGCACGCCGAGCCACCTGGCCGGGGCGATGCTCACCAAAGTAACCGGCCTGGAGCTGACCCATGTGGCCTTCCGCGGCGGCGCGCCCTCGCTGACCGCCATCCTCGCCGGGGATATCGAGATCATCATCGGCACGCCGCCGGTGGTGCTGCCGCATAGCCGCGCCGGGCGGCTGACCGCCCTGGCCCTGACCACCGCCGCCCCTTCCCCGGTCATCCCGGATGTGCCCGGCGCCGTGGCCGCCGGGCTGCCGGGGCTCGACATCGCCGGCTGGTACGGGTTGTTCGCCCCGGCGAAGCTGCCGCCGGCCATCCGCGACCGGATCTTCGCGGTGACCCGCGCCGCCCTGGCCCAGCCCACGGTGCGGGACCGCTTCGCCCAGGAAGGGCTGCAGGCGCTGCCCAGCGCCAGCCCGGAAGACTACGGCGCCTTCGTCGCCCGGGAGATCCCCTTCTGGGCGCAGATCGTGCGCGACGCGGGAGCAACGGTGGAATGAGCCTGCATCTTCATAGCTGGCCGGCGCAGCAACGCGTCCGTCATGGCCTGCCGGTGGCCGAGGCCTTGCCGCCCGAGCTGGAGGGCTTCGACCGCGTGGTGCTGGTCACCACCCGCTCGCTCGCCAATAGCCGCATCGCCGCCGCGACCCGCGCCGCCATCGGCGCCCGGCTGGTCGGCGAGACTTCGGCCATGCGTGCCCATTCCCCGGTCGAGGACGTGCTGGCCCTGGCCGCGCTGCTGCGGGAGACGCAGGCGCAGCGGGTGGTGGCGCTCGGCGGCGGCAGCGTCATCGATGGCGCCAAGGTCGCCTGCAACGCGGTCTGGCACGGGCTGCTGGATGCGGCTTCGCTGATCGCCAGCGCGGTCTCGCGCGGGGCGGATGCGAGCGGCTGGGATGCCGCCTCGCCGGTGCCGCGGATCGTCGCCGTGCCGACCACCCTCTCGGCCGCCGAATTCGCCCCGCATGCCGGCTTCACCGACCTGGTCGCCGGGCGCAAGCACCGCGGCCTGCACCCGATGCAGGTGCCGGTCGCGGTGGTGCTGGACCCCGCCGCGACGCTGGAGACGCCGGCCGAACTGCTGCTGTCGTCGGGCATCCGTGCCACCGACCATGCGGCGGAACGGCTCTGCGCGCTGGAACGGGCGCCCTTCTCGGATGCCGTCTCGCGCCAGGCGCTGGAGATGCTGGCGGTGGCGCTGCCCGCCATCAAGCGCGACCCGGGCGACCTGGCGGCGCGTGGGCTGGCGCAGCAGGCGATGTGGCTCTCGGTCATGGGCGGATGGGCCGGGGTCGCGGTCGGCGCCAGCCATGGCATCGGCTATATCCTCGGCGGGGCGCGCGGGGTGCCGCATGGCATCACCTCCTGCCTCGGCCTGCCGGCGGTGATGCAATGGAACGAGCCGGTGAACGCCGAGCGCCAGGCGGTGGTCGCCGGCATCCTCGGCGGGACGACCAGGGGAGCAACGGGCGCCACGGCGCTGCGCGGCTTCATCCGCGGCCTCGGCCTGCCGACGACCCTGGCCGAGGTCGGCATCGCCGCCGCGGAAATCCCCGGACTCGCCGCCCGCTGGGACGGCGGCCCGCCGATCGCCACCAACCCGCGCAAGGTCGGCGGCCCGGCCGATGTCGAGGCGATCCTGCGGCTGATGGCCTAGCCCCACGCCGCGCGCCGGGGCGAGGCGAGGCGAAGCGATACCGCTTTCCCCTTGCGCGCGGCCGGCAACCGGCGCGAGCATCGCCGGCAACCGGCATCAAGCCGGACAAGGAGGGATATTATGCAATTCGGCTACTTCATGATGCCGTCGCACCCGCCGGAGCGGGGGCTCAAGGAAGGCCACGACTGGGACCTCGGCGTACTCCGCTGGCTCGATGAGCTGGGCTTCACCGAAGCCTGGGTCGGCGAGCACCATACCGCCCCCTGGGAACCGCATCCCGCCCCGGATCTGCTGATCGCCCAGGCGCTGCGCGAGACCACCCGACTGCGGATGGGCCCCGGCGGCTTCCTGCTGCCCTACCACCACCCGGCGGAGCTGGCGAACCGCGTCGCCATGCTCGACCATCTCTCGGAAGGCCGCTTGAATTTCGGCATCGCCGCCAGCGGCCTGCCCAGCGACTGGGCCATGTTCAACGTCGACGGCATGTCGGGCACCAACCGCGAGATGACGCGGGAGGCCCTCGACATCATCCTCAAGCTCTGGTCCGCGACCGAGCCCTTCCACTACGACGGCAAGTACTGGAAGGTCGACCGGCCGGATACGATGTTCGGTTTCCTCAAGCCGCACATCAAGCCGTTGCAGGCGCCGCATCCGCCGATCGGCGTCGCCGGGCTGTCGAAGAATTCCGACACGCTGAAGATGGCCGGCGAGCATGGCTTCCTGCCGATGAGCCTGAACCTCAACCCCGGCTACGTCACCAGCCATTGGGACAGCGTCGAGGCCGGCGCCCGCAAATCCGGCCGTACCGCCGACCGCAACGACTGGCGCCTGGTGCGCGAGGTCTTCGTCGCCGATACCGACGAGGAAGCCTGGCGGCTCTCGGTCGGCTCGATGATGGGCCGCATGATGGGCGACTACTTCCTGCCGCTGCTCAGCCAATTCGGCTTCAAGGACTACCTCAAGCACAGTCCCGAGGTGCCGGACAGCGACGTGACGGTGGACTACTGCGCCCGCCGCAACTGGCTGATCGGGTCGCCCAAGACCGTCGCCGAGCGGCTGGAATCGATCTACGAGGAGGTCGGCGGATTCGGCCAGCTACTGGTCTTCGGCTTCGACTACCAGGACAATCCCGCCGCCTGGAAGAACTCGCTGCGGCTGCTCCAGCAGGAGGTGCTGCCGCGCGTCGCCCATCTGAAGCCCAAGGCGCCGGTGCCGGCGCTGGTGGCGGCCCAATAGCGGCCCAGTAACGGCCCAGTAACGGCCAGGTGCGGACAACCCCGTCGCTGCGCTTGCCTGTGGCGCGGCGACCGGGCATGTCTGGCGGATGACAATGCATCTGACCGCGGCCCTGCTGCTCACCCTGGCCCTGGCCGCCTGCGGGCCGGGCGGGCTCCAGGCCGGCGGCGAATACTCCGGCCAGCCGGATACCGTCACCGGCAATGCCGAGAAGAACATGGCGACCGGCGCCGTCACCAGCGAGGGCAGCATCTATGTCCGCCGCCAGGGCTACATGACGACGCCGGCGCTGCGCCTGCAGTAGGCGCTATCGCCTGCGGCCGCATGGCCTGACGGACACGACGAGGCTAGCCCGGGCGGTACCGTCCACCCGCCTCCTCGCTGGCGCGGGCCGGCACCTGCCCGGGACTCAACGCAGGGCATCCTCCCCGCCCTCGCGTCGTTCCGCCCACCGGAGCAGCGAATCCAGCGCGGGGCACAGCGATTGCCCCCAGGCGGTCAGCCCGTATTCCACCTTGGGCGGCACCTGGTGGTGGACGATCCGGGAGACGATACCGTCACGCTCCAGCTGGCGCAGCTGCTGGGTCAGCATCTTCTGGGACACCGCCGGGATGGCGCGTTCGAGGCGGCGCGGCCTCAGCCGAACCGCTCCACCGCGAAGGGAGCCAGGTCGAGGTTCGGCGCCGGCCCAAGCATGGCCTGGGCCAGGATCGCCCCGGTCGGCGCCGAGCCGGTCAGGCCGAGGTGGCCATGCCCGAAGGCGCACCAGAGCCCGGGCCAGCGCGCCACCGGCCCCAGCACCGGCAGGCTGTCCGGCAGGCAGGGCCGGTGGCCCATCCAGAATTCGCGCATCCCCTCGGTCCGCGCCTGGGGAAAGGCCATGGCCAGGTCGCGCAGCAGCAATTCGGCGCGGCGCGGCGTCGGCGGATGCTCGAGGCCGCCGAACTCGACGGTCCCGGCCAGCCGCAGCCCATGCTCCATCGGCGAGATGAAGGCCTTGCGATCGGCCGGCACCACCGGCCGCTGCAGGGTGATCCCCGCCTCCGGCAGCATGACATGGTAGCCCCGCTGGCTTTCCAGCGGCACCTTGATGCCGAGCGGCGCCAGCAGCCGGGCCGACCAAGCCCCCGCCGCCAGCACCACCCGGTCGGCCGGCTCCAACCCCGCCGCCGTCATGGCGCCCGTTACCCGCCCGCCTTCGGTTGCCAGCGCCGTCACCGCCGCCTGCCGGATGGTCCCGCCCAGCCGTTCCACTCCGCGCGCCACCACCTGGGCCTGGCGCAGCGGGTTCACGCTGCTACCCTGGTCGGGGATGAACAGGCCGAGCTGGTAGTCGCCGCGGATATCCGGCTCCAGCGCCTGGATCGCCGGCAGGCCTTCGAGGAATTCCACCCGCATGCCGTGTTGCTGGCGCAGCACCCAGCCGCCGGCGTCCTTGGCGTATTGGGCGCGGTCCCGATACAGGTACAGCTGGCCGGTCTCGCGGATGAGGTCGAGCGCGCCCTCCTCGGCCAGGATCAGCCGATGCTGCTCCATCGCGCCGAACAGCAGCCCGGCCAGCGCCTCGGCGATCGCCGCCACCCGCGCCGGCCGGGCGCTGGCCACGAAGCGCAGCAGCCAGGGCGCCGCGCGCAAGGCGTAGCGGGCCGGCAGGTGCAGCGCCCCGTCCGGGTCCAGCAGCATCTGCGGCACCTGCTTCAGCACCCCCGGCATGGCCAGCGGCGCGACCGAGCCGGCGCTGATCGCCCCGGCATTGCCGGCGGAGGCGCCCGTCCCTGGCGCCTGGCCGTCCAGCACCAGCACCTCGGCCCCGCCACGGGCCAGATGCCAGGCGGTACACAGGCCGACGATCCCGGCCCCGACGACGATCACCCGCATCCGCGAATCCTATTTCGTATCACGCGATTCACGCCCTTCGGCGATACCGCCTCGGACGATCGCGCTAGATTAGCCATGTCGCGCGATTCACGCCCTTCGGCGATACCGCCTCGGGCGATCGCGCTTACTCCACCTCCACATTGCCCCGCCGGGCAATCGCCGCCCAGCGGGTCTGCTCGGCGGCGATGAAGTGGCGCGCCTCGGTGGCATCGCTGCCGATGGCCTCCAGCCCGCGCTCGCGGAAGGCATCGGCCAAGGCCTCGCGCATCGCCACCTGCACGGCGGCGGCGATGCGGGCCTGGATCGGCTCCGGCGTGCGGGCCGGCGCCACCAAGGAGGCCCAGGTGCCGCCCAGCAGCCAGGGCATCCCGGCCTCGGCGGTGGTCGGCACCTCCGGCACCGCCGCGGCCCGGGTGGCGCGGCAGAGCGCCAGGGCCCGCAGCCGGCCGGTGCCGAGATGCGGCAGGCCGGCCGGGATGGTGTCGAAGCTGAACTGCACCTGGCCGGCCAGCAGATCCGTGGTCAGCGGCGCGCTGCCCCGATAGGGCACATGGGTCACCGCGATCCCCGCCTCGGCCTTCAACAGCTCGCCCAGCAGGTGCGGCGCCGTGCCGGTGCCGAAGGACCCATAGTTCAGCACCCCCGGCCGCGCCTTCGCCAAGGCCACCAGCTCCGCCAGGCTGGTCGCCGGCAGATCGCCGTTGACCAGCAGCAGGAAGGGCTGCTCGGTCAGCAGCGCCAGCGGGGCGAAGTCGGCCGGGGCATAGGGGATGCTGCGCAGGGTGGCGCGGGCGATGGCCATCTCGCCCGAGGCGCCGACCAGCAGGGTATGGCCATCCGGCGCCGCCTTGGCCACCGCATCGGCCCCGAGCGTGCCGCTGGCGCCCGGCCGGTTCTCGACGATGACCGGCTGGCCCCAGCCGCGCGCCAGCCGTTCCGCCAGCAGCCGGGCCACCACATCGGTGCTGCCGCCGGCCGGGTAGCCCACCACCAGCCGCACCGGGCGGCTGGGGTAGTCGGCCTGGGCTTGCGCCAAGGCGGGCCAGGCGGCCAGGCTTCCCGCCGCCTGGGCGGCCAAACTCCCTGCCGCCAGAACCGCGCGCCGTGCCATTTTCATGGTGTTTCCTCCTGTCGTTGCAGGGGATGCTCGGCCGGGCCGGGGCCCCTGGCAAGGCGAGAGCGGCGCCCGACTTGACCGGGCAGGTCAGTCGACCAATCCTGCCCGCCGGAGGAAATTCGCCATGCGCATCACGCCGAACAATGCCGGGCTCGGCGCCCGCATCGAGGGCATCGACATCGCCGAGCCGCTCTCGCCGGCGGATTACCGCACCGTGCTGCGCGCGCTCGGCCAATACGGCGTGCTGTGCTTTCCCGGCCAGGACCTGGATGCGCCGCAGCTCGCGGCCTTCGGCAGCCGCTTCGGCACGCTGGAGGTCAATGTCGCCAACCTCTTCCATGCCCCGGGCCACCCGGAGGTGATGATCCTGTCCAACCAGCGGGACGCCGCCGGCCAGCCGATCGGCCTGAACGACGCGGGCCAGGGCTGGCACACCGACATGTCCTATTCGACCGAGATCGCCCTGGCCAATGCGCTGCACGCCAAGCAGGTGCCGCAGCGTGATGGCCGGCCGCTCGGCGACACGCAATTCCGCAACATGCACGCCGCCTACGACGACCTGCCGGCCGAGGTGGTCGAGCGGCTGGAAGGCCGCGTCGCGGTGCATGATTTCGAGAAATTCTGGGACGTGATGCGCCAGCGCCCCGGCAGCATCCGCGGCCCGCTGACCGAGGCGCAGAAGGCCAAGAAGCCGCCGGTGCGCCAGCCGATCTTCCGCACCCACCCCATCACCGGCCGCCGCGTGCTCTACTGCAACCCCGGCTACGCGATGTGGATCGAAGGGCTGGAACGGACCGAGAGCGACGCCCTGCTGGAATATCTGTTCCGCCACCAGGCGCAGGAGAAATATCTCTACAGCCATGCCTGGACGCCGGGCGACCTGCTGGTCTGGGACAACATCGGCACCTGCCACAATGCGGTCGCCGACTACCGGCCGGAGGAGCCGCGCCTCATCCTGCGGGTGCAGGTGATGGCGACCCTCGACTACGCCGCGCTGGCTGCCTGACATGAAGCTGGCCACCTTCAGCGCCGATGGCACCACCCAGATCGGCGCCGTGCTCGGCGATGCCATCGTGCCGCTGGCCGCCGCGCTGCGCGCCACCGACCCCGCCGCCCCTGCCCTGCCCGGGACCATGCGAGGGCTGCTCGAAGCCGGGGAGCCGGCGCTGGTTGCCGCCAGCCGGGCGGTCGCCTTCGCCGCTCGGCCGGACCAGGCGGCACTGCGCCGGCCGCTCGCCTCGGTCGGCCTGCTGGCGCCGCTCGCCCCCGGCAAGATCCTTGGGGTTGGCCGCAACTATGCTGACCACGCCAAGGAAGTCGGCGGGCCGAAGCTGACGGCGCCGCGCATCTTCCTGAAGCCCACCTCCTCGGTCTGCGGCCCCGGCAGCCTGGTCGCCATCCCGGCCAGCGTCACCAAGCCGGATTGGGAAGTGGAACTCGCCGTCGTCATCGGCCGCACCGCCTGGCAGGTGGCGGAGGGCACCGCGCTCGACCACGTCGCCGGCTATACCGTGCTGAACGACGTCTCCGCCCGCGAATTCCAATTCGACCAGCCGCTCGCCATGACCAGCTTCGCCAAGGGCCTCGACGGCTTCTGCCCGCTCGGCCCCTACCTCGTCACCGCGGATGAGGTCGGCGAGCCCTGGCAGCTCGGCCTGCGCTGCTGGCTGAACGACGAGCTGGTGCAGGAGGGCAATACCCACGACCTGATCTTCAGCGTCGCCGCGCTGATCGCCTACCTCTCCCGCTACATGGCGTTGCAGCCGGGCGACATCATCGCCACCGGCACGCCCGCCGGCTCCGGCCATTTCCGCAACCCGCCGCGCTACCTGAAGCCGGGCGACCGGATGCGGCTGGAGGTCGAAAAGGTTGGCGTACTGGAACACGGGATCGGTTGAGGGCGAGCGAAGCGGTGCCGCTCCCGCCACCATGAGCAAGACGCCGCGCCTGAACGCCTGGGGGAAACACCAATGAAAATATTGCTTGCGGCCCTGGTGGCCACGCTCGCCTTCGGCACGGCCCAAGCTCAGGCCCAGACCCAGGCCCAGCCGCGTGCGCCGGGTACCGATTATCCGTCGCGCCCGGTCCGCATCGTCGTGGCGCTGGCCCCTGGCGTCAATGCCGATATCAACGCGCGCGTCGTGGCAAGCCAGCTCAGCCAGCAGCTCGGCCAGCAGTTCATCGTCGAGAACCGGCCGAGCGGCGGCGGCACCGTCGCCTTCGAGACCGTCGCCGCCACCCCGCCCGATGGCTATACGCTGCTGGTCGGCGCGCTGGGCTCGCATACGCTGAATGTCGGGCTCTACGGCGAACGCCTGCGGGTGCATCCGCTGACCGGCGTGGACCACGTCACCATCAGCAGCCATTCCGCCATCGCCGTCGCGGTGCATCCCTCCCTGAACATCCGCACGCTGGCCGAATTCACCGCGCTGCTGAAGGCCAACCCGGGGAAATACGACTACGGCTCCTCCGGCAACGGCACCACCGGGCATATCGCCGGCGCCATGCTGGTGAACCTGCTGGGTGTCGAGGCGCAGCACGTCCCCTACCGCGGTTCCGCCGCCGCCTTCGCCGACCTCGCGGCCGGCCGCACCGCCTTCCAGGCGGATACCATCTCCTTCCTGGCGGAACCGCTGAAGGCCGGCATCGTGCGGGGAATCGTCATCGCCACCCCCGAACGCTCCCCGATGGCGCCCGAGGTGCCGACCAGCGCCGAGGCCGGCCTGCCCGCCTACCAGGCGACCACCTGGACACCCTGGTCCACCACCCTCGGCACGCCGCTGCCGATCCGCCAATTCCTCTATGAGCAGATCGCCGAGGCACTGCACGTGCCGGCGGTGCGGGACCGGCTGATCGGCCTCGGCAATACCATCCCGGAAGGGATGACGCCGGAGCGGACGCGGGCCTTCATCGCGGCCGAGATCGAGCGCTGGGTGCCGATCGTCAGGGCGACGGGGGCGCGGGTGGATTGAGGTTGGGAAGAGAATGTATTCTCTCCCCAAGCCCCACTCATCTATTTTTATTAGTTAAGAATTCTTACTCACAAAAAAAGAAAGGAGGGGTCCGGGGAGGAAATACTTTTTTCCTCCCCGGCCTTTACACAAAATGGCCAAGAACGTCACCACCGGCCGCCCCGTCCCCGCCGACGCCATCCGCGCCCAGATCATCGCCATCCTCACCGCCTGGGGCATGGCGCAGGAGAATGCCGAGACCACCGCGAACATCATGGTCGAGACCGACCTGATGGGCGTGGACAGCCACGGTCTCTCGATGCTGATGACCTATGAGGAAGGCGTCGCCGAACAGCGCATCCAGATCGCCGCCCAGCCCAAGGTGCTGCGCGACACCGGCCCGACCGCCTTGCTGGATGGCGCCGACGGCCTCGGCCATCCGGTCTCGGCGATGGCGATGAACCTCGCGGTGGACAAGGCGAAGCAGTTCGGCGTCGGCGTCGTGGGCGTGGTCAACAGCCACCACTTCGGCGCCGCCGGCGCCTATGCCCGCATGGCCTCGGCGCGCGGCGTCATCGGCATGGTGACCTCATCGACCCGGGGCGTAACCATGGTGCCGACCCGGGGCGCCATGCCGGTGCTCGGCACCAACCCGCTGGCCTTCGCCGCCCCCGCCAGCCGCAACCCGCCCTTCGTGCTGGACATGGCGACCACCACCGTCGCCGCCGGCAAGGTGAAGGTGCACCACCTGAACGATGCGCCGCTGCCGGAAGGCTGGGTGATCGACGGCGCCGGCCGCAACGTGGCAGACCCGCATGAGGGCAATGCCTTCGTCTTCCAGCGGCCGGAGGGCGGCATCACCCCGGTGGGAGGGACGGAATCCAAGGGCAGCGCCAAGGGCTACGGCCTGGCGATGCTGGTGCATATCCTCGGCGGCACCCTGGTCGGCGCCAGCTTCTCGCCGATCCGCAACCGCACCCAGCAGCCCGGCCAGCCGCACAACATCGGCCATTTCTTCCTGGCGCTGGACCCGGCGGCCTTCCGCGATCCCGGCGCCTTCGAAGCCGATCTCGACGATGCGCTCGACGTGCTGCATGCGACGCCGCCGGCCGATCCGGCCGAGCCGGTGCTGGTCGCCGGCGAGCCGGAGGACCGGATGCGGGCGCAGCGCCTGGCCCAGGGCGTGCCGGTGCCGGACAGCCTGGATGCGCTGATCCGCGGCATCTGCGAGCGCTCCGGCGCACCCTACCTGCTGCGACCCAACAGCTAGGATAATGCACGCATAAGTTGATTAACCAAGACTACATCAACCACTGATACGTTACGGGACATGATCGTTCCCGCACGCCAGGGGCCGCTTGCCATCGGCGAGGCGGCGCCCCTCATCCAGATCCAGACCAATGTCGAGCCGGAGGCGGAGTTCGGCAATCTCGCCGGCCGCCATGTGCTGGTCTGCGTTCTGGGCCGCGCCTCGGCCCCGGTCGCGGCCGCGGCGCTCGACGCGCTGGCGGCCCATCTCCACCTGCAGGACTGGCAGGAACGGGTCTTCCTCGCCGTCACCTCCAGCGCCGATGACGCAGCGGATGCGCGGCTGCGCGCGCTCGAGGCGCAGATCCTGGTGGCGCGCGACACCGATCGGGCGGCGCTCCGGGCCTGGGGGCTGCTGGACCGGGACGGGGCCAGCATGCGGCCGGTCTGGATGCTGCTGGACCCGATGCTGCGGCTGCTGGGGATGTGGCCGCTGCAGGATTCCGGCGCGGCGCTCGCCGCCTTCGCCGCGCTGCCATCGGTCGAGGCCCATGCCGGGGCGCCCTTGCAGGCCCCGGTGCTGCTGTTGCCCCGGGTCTTCGAGCCGGAATTCTGCCGCAGCCTGATCGCCCATGCCGTGGCCCGCGGCAGCACCCCCTCCGGCGTCACCCGCGAGATCGGCGGGCAGACCGTGCTGGTCCCGGTGCCGGGCATGAAGCGCCGGCGGGATTGCCTGGTCGAGGACCCGGCATTGCTCGCCGGCATCCGCCAGCGCCTGGCCGTCCGCCTGCTGCCGGCGATCCGCCAAGCCTTCCAATTCAAAGCCACCCGGATCGAGCGCTATGTCATCGGTTGCTACGACGCGGCCGATGCGGGCGGCTTCTCGCCGCACCGGGACGACACCATCCCGGCCACCGCGCATCGCCGCTTCGCCGTCAGCCTCAACCTGGACGCCGAGGCGCATGCGGGGGGCGACCTGCGCTTCCCCGAATTCGGCCAGCGGCTGTACCGGCCGCCGACCGGGGGCGCGGTGGTCTTCTCCTGCTCGCTGCTGCATGAGGCGACGCCCGTGACCGCCGGGCGCCGCCATGTCTTCCTGCCCTTCCTCTACGACGAGGCGGCGGAAGTGCTCCGCTCGGCGCCCGGCATCCGCTTCGGCGCCGGTTTCGAAGCGGCGGCGAGCTAGGCCCGCTCAGCCTTCGCGGGTATCGAAGCGATAGACCTTGCTGACGATGCGCCAGCCCTCGCTGGTGCGGTTCAGCACCAGGTAATCCGTGAAGTAGCGCGGCGGGAGCTGGCAGGCGACCTTCACCAACGCGGTTTCCGGCCCGCTGATATCCATCAGCAGGATCCGGTCGTCCCGCACCAGGCCGCGGCTGGCGCCCGAGGGCCGCGACTTCACCATCTCCAGCCATTGCGCGCGCGGCAGATCCTCCACCCCGCCATCCTTCTCCCAGTACAGATGGCTGACCGGATGGAAGGCGGCGGCGAGCTTCTCGACATCGCCCTCGTAGAGCCCGTCGAAGTAGGTCTGGATCACCTGCTCGATCTCGGTAACGGCGCTCGGCAGGCTGGGCTTTCCACTGGCGTCGGGCATGGCTGCGCTCCTTGGTGGTTATGCTGGCGGCGCATCCTGGCATGCTTCCGCCCGGGCTTGCAGCCTCCGCGCGACGCCCCCCCTTTCGGCAAGCGGCGCACCGGCCGATACTCCGGCCAAATTCCGGAGGAACCCCATCATGCGCTTCGGCCGCCGTGCCCTGCTCGCCCTGCCCGGTCTTGGAGCTTCCGTGGGCCTGCTGCCGCGCGCCGCCGCCGCCCAAGCTGCATGGCCCAGCCGCCCGATCCGCCTGATCATCCCCTATGCGACCGGCGGCGGCACCGACCTGCTGGCACGCGCCATCGGCGAGGCGCTACGGCCGCTGCTGCCGCATCCCGTGGTGGTGGAGAACCGTGCCGGTGCCGCCGGCGTCGTCGGCACCGAGATCGTCGCGCGGGCCGAGCCGGATGGCCACACGCTCACCGCCGTCGTCTCCACCCACATCATGAACCGCTACCACCTGGCGCATCTGCCCTACGACCCGATCGGCGGCTTCACCCCGGTCGCCATGCTGTCGCGCAACACCATGGTGCTCGCCGCCGGCGCCGCCCAGCCCTTCGCCGACCTGCAGCAGATGATTGCCTTCGCCCGCGCCAATCCCGGCAAGGTCGGCACCGGCAGCACCGAGGCGTTGTCCTCCTTCATCGGCCAGGAGCTGGCCCGCCGCACCGGCATCGAGACGCCGGACGTGCAGTACCGCTCCGGCGGCCAGTTGATGAACGACGTGGTCGCCGGCCACCTGCCGGTCGGCTGGACCAGCACCGCCAGCGCCACGCCGCATATGCAGACCGGCCGCGTCCGTATCCTCGCCGTCTCGACCGCGACGCGCACGCCTTTCTTCCCGGATGTGCCGACCGCGCAGGAACAGGGGGTCGCGGAATTCGACATCGCCGGCTGGGTCGCGCTGCTCGGCCCGGCCGGGATGCCGGGCGCGGTGGTCGAGCGGCTGCAGGCGCTGCTGACCCAGGCCTATGCCGACCCCGTGCTGCGCGGCCGCTTCACCGCCATGGGCATCGAGCCCGACCTTCGCCCCGGCCCCGCCCTGCTGGAGGCGATGCAGCGCGAGGACCGCCTCTGGGCCGCCGCCGCCGCGGCCGGCCATATCCAACGCCAGCAATAGGAGTAAGACCACCGATGGCCCATCCCAGCCTGAAGGCCGCCTTCGCCGAGAAGCGCTTCATCGTCGCGCCCGGCATCTTCGACATGATCTCCGCGCGGGTCGCCGACGGCATGGGCTTCACCAGCCTCTACGTCACCGGCTTCGGCACCGTCGCCTCGCATCTCGGCGTGGCGGATGCCGGCATCGCCACTTATACCGACATGGTGTCGCGGGTCGGCACCTTCGCCCGCGGCTGCAGGACGCCGGTGATCGCCGATGCCGACACCGGCTATGGCGGGCTGCTGAACGTCCGCCACACCGTCATGGGCTACGAGGCCGGCGGCGTGACCGGCATCCAGCTTGAGGACCAGGAGATGCCGAAGAAATGCGGCCATACCCCCGGCCGCAAGGTGATCCCGGCC
>JAQGIA010000120.1 GCA_028291445.1 Belnapia sp. | reverse complement strand
TGGTGCGCTTCTACCTCGGCGAGGAGCCGCTGCTGGCCAATGTGCCGACCTTCCTCTGCGAGCGGGAGGAGGACCGCAAATACGTCCTCGGCAACCTCGACAAGCTGGTGGTGAAGCTGGCCAAGGGTTCCGGCGGCTACGGCATGATGATCGGGCCGCATGCGACGCGCGACCTGCGGGAGGAATTCCGCGCCCGCATCCTGGCCAAGCCGGGCGACTACATCGCCCAGCCGACCCTGGCGCTCTCGACCTGCCCGACGGTGGTCGAGCAGGGCATCGCCCCGCGCCACGTCGACCTGCGTCCCTTCATTCTCTCGGGCAAGGAAATCCGCATCGTGCCCGGCGGGCTGACCCGGGTCGCCATCCGCGAGGGCTCGCTGGTGGTGAATTCCTCGCAGGGCGGCGGCACCAAGGACACCTGGATCCTTGAGGACGAAGGGCCTGGGGCAGCCGAGCCCGCGCTGGCGACTCAATCCCAATCCCAGTCGGTTATCGGCTGATGCTCAGCCGTACCGCCGATAGCCTGTTCTGGCTGGCCCGCTACACCGAGCGCGCCGGCAACGTCGCCCGCGGCCTCGGCGTCGCCTCCCGCATGGCCGCCGTCTCCGCCCGCTTCGGGGCGGAAACCGATGAATGGCGCTCGCTCATCACCGCCTCGGGCGGCGACGAGACTTTCTACAGGAAATACGAGGCACCGACGGCCGATGCGGTGATGCATTGGCTGGTCTTCGATCCGGATAATTCCTCCGCCATCTTCTCCTGCATCGAGGCGGCGCGGCGCAACGCCAGGGCGGTTCGCACCGCGCTGACCGTCGACATGTGGGAAGCGCTGAACGACACCTGGAACCAGCTCCGCGCCATGCCGCCGGAGGCGATGGAGGGCGAGAAGCTCGCCGGCTTCCTCGGCTGGGTGCGCGAGCGGGTGACGCTGTTCAACGGCGCCGCGCACGACACCATGCTGCGCAACGAGGCCTGGCGCTTCGTCCATCTCGGCACCATGCTGGAACGCGCCGACAATACCGCCCGGCTGCTCGACGTGAAGCACCACCTGCTGACCGCCGAGGCGGAGGGCGCGGTGGATTACGTCCAATGGCAGGCGGTGCTGCGCTCGGTCTCGGCGCTGCGGTCCTACCAATGGATCTACCGCGACCGCCTGCAACCCCGGCTGATCGCCGAGCTGATGATCCTGCGCCCCGAATTGCCGCGCAGCCTGATGGCCTGCTTCGCCGAGGTGGCGGAGACGATGGAGCAGATCGCGCTGGGCCAGGGCGGCCGCCGCGGCGAATGCCACCGGGTCGCCGGCACGCTCCAGGCGCAGCTCCGCTTCGGCCGGATCGACGCCATCATGGAGGAAGGGCTGCATGCCTTCCTCACCACCATGATCGACCGCACCGCCGCGCTCGGCGGCGAGATCGACGCCTTCTACATCCAGCACGCATGACCTATTGCGTCGGCCTGCACCTGCGCGAGGGCCTGGTGCTGCTGTCCGATACCCGCACCAATGCCGGCGTCGACAACATCTCGGTCTTCGGCAAGATGCAGGTCGAGGCGGTGCCGGGCGAGCGGGTGCTGACGCTGCTCTCGGCCGGCAACCTCGCCATTACCCAGGCGGTGTGGAACCGGCTGCAGGAAGGCGTCTCGCTCGGCGGCGAAACCCTGACCTTGCGCAGCGTCCCCAACATGTTCCGCGCCGCGCAGCTGGTCGGCCAGGCGGTGCGGGAGGTCTTCCAGGCGGATGGCCCGGCGCTCGCCGCCCAGGGAGTGCGGTTCGACCTCTCGCTGATGCTCGGCGGCCAGATCGCCGGTGACGAGACCAAGGGCGGGCCATCCCGGCTGTTCCTGGTCTATGCCGCGGGGAATTTCATCGAGGCGACCGCCGATACGCCCTTCCTGCAGATCGGCGAGCATAAATACGGCAAGCCGATCCTCGACCGGGTGGTCGGCTTCGACACGCCGCTGATCGATGGCATCAAGCTGGTGCTGATCAGCATGGACAGCACGCTGCGCTCCAACCTCACGGTCGGCATGCCGATCGACCTGCTGGTCTATCGGGCGGACAGCTTCGCGGTGACGCTCCGGCGCCGGATCACCGAGGAGGACCCCTATTTCCGTTCGGTCTCCGAGGGCTGGTCGCAGGCGCTGCGCAGCGCCTATCTGGCGCTGCCGCGGCCGGATTGGCTGGCGGAACCGGCGGCCCCGGCCGAATAGGGCCTCGCGCCCCCACCGGCTTGCGCCTGGCCGGCTGGAGGGCTTGCGCCCGGGCGGGCGGGCGCTGATCCTGGCGGCCAGTTCCAGGGGAAAGCCGATGCGCCGCCGGGATCTCGCCGCCAGCCTTGCCGTCGCCGCCGGGCTGGCCCGGACGCAGCCCGCCGCGGCGCAACCGGCCTGGCCCAGCCGGCCGATCCGCATCGTGGTGCCCTTCGGTCTCGGCGGTTCGGCCGATGTCGCCGCCCGCTTCCTGGCCGAGCCGCTGAGCCAGGCGCTGGGCCAGCCGGTGGTGGTC
Organism: Belnapia sp.; assembly: GCA_028291445.1. Taxonomy (GTDB): domain Bacteria; phylum Pseudomonadota; class Alphaproteobacteria; order Acetobacterales; family Acetobacteraceae; genus Belnapia. The sequence continues at coordinate 3,707 of JAQGIA010000120.1, read as the reverse complement.
GAGAACCGGCCGGGCGCCGGCGCCGTCCTCGGCACCGATGCGGTGGCGAAAGCCGCGCCGGATGGCCACACCCTGCTGCTGATGTCGAATACCCATACGGCGAACGAAACGCTCCTGCCGAACCGGCCCTATGTGCTGCTGCGGGATCTGGCGCCGGTCGCCGCCATCAACATCGCCTTCCATGTGCTGGCGGTGCATCCCTCGCTCGGGGTCCGCAGCGTGGCGGCGCTGATCGCCCGGGCGAAGGCGGCGCCGGGCACGCTGGACTATGCCTCCTCCGGCCCCGGCACGCCCTACCACATCGCCTCCGAGGTCTTCGCCGGGCTGGCCGGCATCCGGCTGAACCATATCCCCTTCCGCAGCAGCAACGAGGCCCGCACCGCGCTGATCGCCGGCCAGGTGCCGATCATGTTCGACGCCATCCCCACCATGCGCGAGCAGATCACCGGCGGCCGGGTCATCGGCCTCGGCACCACCGGGCTCCAGCGCAGCCCGCTGCTGGCCGATCTGCCGACGGTGGCCGAGAGCCTGCCGGGCTTCGAGGCCTCCATCTGGCTCGGGCTGATGGCCCCGGCCGGGACGCCGCCTGCCGTTGTCGAGCGGCTCCATGCCGAACTGGGCAAGGTGCTGGACGCCGGCCCGGCGCGCGAGGCGATGGCGCGCGGTGGGGCGGAGCCGATGCCGATGACGGTCGCCGGCTTCGGCGAATTCCTGGCGCGCGACATCGAGAGGCAGCGGGACTGGATCCGCCAGGCACGGATCGAGGCGGGGTAGCGGCTTGCCGGACGACCTCGCCTGGCCATGTCGGAAGGGGCGGGGCCGCGGCGATCCGGGTGTGTTGCGGCGGGATGGGGAGAGGCGCGGCGGATGGTGCAATTCATGCTGAACGGGGAAGCGGTGGCGCTGGCAGTGCCGGATGACGTGCCGCTGTTGCAGGCGCTGCGCGGCCCGGCCGGCCTCTCCGGCCCGCGCTTCGGCTGCGGCAACGAGCTCTGCGGCTCCTGCATGGTGCTGGTCGGCGGCACGCCGCGGTATGCCTGCACCCTGGCGGCCGGGGCGGTCGCCGGCCAGCAGGTGGTGACGGTCGAGGGGCTGGGCACGCCGGCGGCGCCGCATCCCTTGCAATCCGCCTTCCTGGCGGAACAGGCCGGGCAATGCGGCTATTGCCTCTCCGGCATCCTGGTCAGCGCCGCAGCCCTGCTGGCGCGGGACAAATCCCCCGACGAAGCGGCCATCCGTGCCGCGCTGGAGCCGCACCTCTGCCGCTGCGGCAGCCACAACCGAATCATCCGTGCCATCCAGCGCGCGGCGGAGGCCATCCAATCAGCCATGGCGGAGGCCATCCCATGAGCCATGGCTTCGGTGCCGCCCTGCCGGTCGAGGATGGCAAGCCTCGCCTGCCCGGCAACCTCCATACCAACCGGCGGCTCTCGAGCTGGCTGGCGATCCACCCGGATGGGCGGGTCACCATCACCCCGGGCAAGGTGGAGCTGGGGCAGGGGATCCTGACCACCCTCGGCCAGATCGCCGCCGAGGAGCTGGACGTCGACTTCTCCCGCGTCACCGCCCGCCCGGCCGCCACGCCGGACAGCCCGAATGAGGCGGTGACCAGCGGCAGCCTCTCGACCCAGGACAGCGGCAGCGCGCTGCGCCATGTCTGCGCCGCGGCGCGGCATATCTTCCTCGGCGTGGTGGCGCAGCGGGTGGGGGTGCCGCTGGAAGCCATCCGCATCGAGGACGGCCGCTTCTTCGGTCCGGCCGGCGAGATCGGCAGCTATTGGGCGCTGGCCGACCAGGCGCTGCTGGAATGCGAGGCGCCGAGCGAAGTCACCATCAAAACGCCGGGTCAGCGCCGCATCGCCGGTACCTCGGTTCCCCGCGTCGACCTGCCGGACAAGGTGTTCGGGGCTGCCCGCTACGTCCATGATCTGCGGTTGCCGGGGATGCTGCATGCCCGGGTGGTGCGGCCGCAGGCGCGCGGCGCAATGCTCACGGAACTGCGGGAGGGGCCGCTGCCCGGTGACGCAAAGGTGGTGCGCGACGGCAGCTTCCTCGCCGTGCTGGCCGCCACCGAATGGGATGCCGAAGCCGCCGCCACAAGGCTGGCCGCCCGCGCCACCTGGGCCGCCGAGGACACCCTGCCCGAACAGGCCCTGCTGACCGATTGGCTGCGCGATGCGGCAACCCGCGGCGAGCGCAGCACGGTTGCCGCCCGCGCCGATCCGGCGCCGCCGGTGGCCCGGACCCTGCGCCGCAGCTTCCACCGGCCTTATCTGGCGCATGGCTCCATCGCCCCCTCCTGCGCCGTCGCCCGGTGGGAGGACGGGTCGATAGAAGTTTTCACCCATAGCCAAGGACCCTATAATTTGCGCGCCGACCTGGCCAAGGCGCTGCGCCGGCCCCAGGATTCCATCATCGTCCGCCACCGCGAGGGCGCCGGCTGCTACGGCCACAACGGCGCCGACGACGTAGCGCTGGATGCGGTGCTGGCGGCGCGGGCGGTGCCCGGCGTGCCGGTGCGGCTGCTTTGGTCCCGCGCCGAGGAGCTGGGCTGGTCGCCGGTCTCGCCGGCCATGCTGGTCGATATCGAGGCCGACCTCGATGCCGCCGGGAACCTCGCCGGCTGGCGCAGCCATATCGTCAGCAACGGCCACTCCTCCCGGCCCGGCCGTGGCGCCGAACCGACCCTGCTTTCGGCGCCCTTCCTGGCGGTGCCCTTCGCGGTGCCGCCCAGCATCAACCCACCGATGGCGGCCGGCGGCGGCGCCCCGCGCAACGGCGTGCCGCTCTACCGCATCCCCGCCATGGAGGTGGCGACGACCCGGTTGCTGGAGATGCCGATCCGCACCTCGGCGCTGCGCGGGCTGGGCGCCACGCTGAATGTCTGGTCGATCGAGAGCCTGATGGACGAGGCGGCGGGGCTGGCCGGCGTCGATCCGATCGAGTACCGCCGGCGCCATCTGGACGACCCGCGCGCCATTGCCGTGCTGGACCGCGTCGCGGCCATGGCCGGCTGGGCGGACCGCAGCCGGCGCGAGGGATTCGGCATGGGCATCGGCCTGGCCCGCTACAAGAACTCCGGCGCCTGGGCCGCGGTGGTGGCCGAGGTCGAGGCCCGCGAGCGCATCCTCTGCCGCCGCCTCTGGATCGCCGGCGACGTGGGCGAGGTGGTGAACCCCGATGGCGTGGCGAACCAGTACGAAGGCGGCGCCCTGCATGGCGTCTCCATCGCGCTGCTGGAGCAGGTGCGCTTCGACCGCCGCAGCGTGACCAGCGACAATTGGGAGAGCTACCCGATCCTGCGCTTCTCCGAGGTGCCGCAGGTGCAGGTGGCGCTGATCGACCGGCCGGAGCAGCCCTTCCTCGGTGCCGGCGAGGCCAGCATGGCGCCAACCATCGCCGCCATCGCCGGCGCCATCACCGATGCGCTGGGCATCCGCCCGCGCGCGCTGCCCTTTATCCCCGACAACCTGGCGCAGGCCGAGGCATGAGCAGCCGCCTGCGCCTGACCATGGCCATGGCCGCGACCGACCGCACCCGCCCGGTGCTGGACGGCCGCGTCGCCATCCCCGGTGTCGACCTGTGCCCGCTGATCGGCGAGCCGGAGGACATCTTCCGCCGCGCCCTGCGCGACCGGGCCTTCGAGGTCACCGAACTGTCGATGGGCAGCCATATCGTCACCACGGCGCGCGGCGACAGCGGCTATG
>JAQGIA010000114.1 GCA_028291445.1 Belnapia sp. | reverse complement strand
TCCCTGCCGGCCGAGGACAAGGTCAAGAAGCGCGCCGCGGCGCCGGAGGCCGATGCCGACGAGGTGGAGCTGGAGGATGTCGAGGCGGATGAGGCCGTCGAGGACGCCGAGGAGCTCGAGGACGAGGCCGATGCGATCAGCGAGGAGATCGAGGTCGAGGGCGACCGCGACGAAGAGGGCTAGCATCCCTGGGCAGCGCTGATGGCGCTGCCCCCGCCGGCATTGGCACCGGCATTGGCACCGGCATTGGCACCGGCACCGGCCTTGGTGCTGACCCGGCTGATGCTGCGGGACTTCCGCAGCTATCCGGCGCTGACGGTGCCGTTCCAATCCCGCATCGTCGTGGTGTCGGGCGAGAACGGTGCCGGCAAGACCAACCTGCTCGAGGCGATCAGCCTGCTGGCTCCCGGCCGTGGGCTGCGTGGCGCCCGCACCGCCGAATTCGGCCGGCGCGCGGGCGGGGAATCATTGCCTTGGGCGGCCGCCGGTCGGTTCGAAAGCCTCCCTTGGTCCGGCTTCGATATCGGCACCGGCACGCCGGAGGGCGGCCCGCCCGAGCGCCGCACCTTCCGCCTGGATGGCGCCCCGGTCCGTAGCCAGGCCGAACTGGCCGAGCGCGTCGCGACCGTCTGGCTGACCCCGCAGATGGACCGGCTGTTCCAGGATGGCGCCAGCGACCGCCGCCGTTTCCTCGACCGGCTGGTCTGGGCGCTGGAGCCGCACCATGCCCGGGAAGTCGCCGCCTACGAGAATGCCATGGCCCAGCGCAACCGGCTGCTGGGCCAGGAAAGGCGCGGGGACAGGGTCGACCCGCAATGGCTGGCGGCGCTGGAGGATGCCATGGCGCGGCACGCGGTCGCCGCCGCCGCCCGGCGCGGCCTGGTCGGCCGGCTGAACGAGACGCTGGCCGGCGGCATCACCGGGGCCTTCCCTGCGACGCGGCTGGAGCTGCAATGCGCCGTCGCCGGCGCCCTGGGCCAGGCCCCGGCGCTGGCGGTGGAGGAGGGGCTGCGGGAAGGCTGGGCTTCCGGCCGGCGGCGGGATGCGGTGGCCGGCGGCGCCGTCGAGGGGCCGCACCGGGCCGATCTGCTGTTCACCCATGTGCCGAAGGACCTGCCGGCCAGCCTTTGCTCGACCGGGGAGCAGAAGGCGCTGCTGGTGGCGGTGGTGCTGGCCCATGCCGGGCTGATCGCCGCGGCCCGCGGCTTCGCTCCGCTGCTGCTGCTGGACGAGGTCGCTGCCCACCTCGATGCGACGCGGCGTGAGGCCCTGTTCGCTGCCCTGGCCGCCCTACCAGCCCAGGCCTTCCTGACTGGCACGGATGCGGGAATTTTCCGGCCTCTTGCCGGCATTGCCGAGGGGTTCAGAGCCGAAGGCGGGGAACTCGTTCCGGATAGCGATTTAGCAGTGCCTTCGGGCGCCTCGATCCCTATATAACAGGCTGTTCTCACAGCGATCACCCGAGGAGCTTGCCGCCGGCATGAGTGATGACGCCGCGCGCGCCGAATCCGCCCTTTCTGATCCCGTGGTGGCCGAGCCAGTGATGGTCGAGCCCACCGACGCGCAGCAGAACGGGGCCGATTACAACAGCGCATCGATTACCGTCCTCAAGGGACTCGACGCCGTGCGCAAGCGGCCGGGCATGTACATCGGCGATACCGATGACGGCTCCGGCCTGCACCACATGGCCTTCGAGATCATCGACAATTCGGTCGACGAGGCCCAGGCCGGCTATGCCACCCGGGTCGAGGTCACGCTCAACGGCGACGGCAGCGTCACCGTGCGCGACGACGGCCGCGGCATCCCCGTGGACATGCATGATGAGGAAGGCGTCTCCGCCGCCGAGGTGGTGCTGACGCGGCTGCATGCCGGCGGCAAGTTCAACCAGAACTCCTATAAGGTATCGGGCGGCCTGCACGGCGTCGGCGCGGCCGTGGTGAACGCCCTGTCCGAATGGATGGAGGTGAAGATCTGGCGCAACGGGATCGAGCATTTCATCCGCTTCCAGCATGGCGTGGCGACCGACCCGCTGCGGATCGTCGGGCCTTCGCCCGAGCGCAAGGGCACCGAGGTCACCTACAAGCCGAGCAGCGCGACCTTCACCAAGGTCGAATACGAATTCGGCATCCTGGAACGCCGCCTGCGCGAGCTGGCCTTCCTCAACTCCGGCCTGGCGATCGCCCTGAAGGACGATAGGCACGTGCCGGCGGCGGAGGTCTTCTTCCAGTTCCGCGGCGGCCTGACCGCCTATGTCGAGTACCTCGATCAGGGCAAGGAGCCGCTGTTCCGGCCGCCGATCGCCGCGGTGAGCAAGGATATCGAGGGGATCCGCGTCGAGCTGGCGATGTGGTGGAATAACAGCCCGCGCGAGATGGCGCTGTGCTTCACCAACAACATCCCGCAGCGCGACGGCGGCACCCACCAGGCCGGCTTCCGCCAGGCGCTGACCCGCATCGTGATGAAATACGCCGAGGATCTGGCGAAGAAGGAAAAGGTCGAGCTGATCGGCGACGACATGCGGGAGGGCCTGACCGCGGTCATCTCGGTGAAGGTGCCGGACCCGAAATTCTCCTCCCAGACCAAGGACAAGCTGGTTTCGTCCGAGGTTCAGCCGGTGGTGCATGTCGCCGTCGCGGATGCCCTCAGCCATTGGTTCGAGACCCATCCGAAGGAGGCCAAGCTGGTCCTCGAACAGGTGGTGCTCTCGGCCGCGGCGCGGAAGGCGGCGCAGCTCGCGCGCGACAAGGTCGGCCGCAAGAACGCCCTCGAATTCTCCACGCTGCCCGGCAAGCTCGCCGATTGCCAGGAGAAGGACCCGTCCAAATGCGAGTTGTTCCTGGTCGAGGGCGATAGCGCGGGCGGGTCCGCCAAGCAGGGGCGCAACCGCGTCCAGCAGGCGATCCTGCCGCTCAAGGGCAAGATCCTGAACGTCGAGCGGGCGCGGATGGACAAGATGCTGTCCAGCGCCGAGATCGGCACGCTGATCACCGCGCTCGGCACCGGGATCGGGCCCGGCGAACCGGCCCGCGGCGGGTTCGATCCGAACAAGCTGCGCTACCACCGCATCGTCATCATGACGGATGCCGACGTGGACGGCAGCCATATCCGCACCCTGCTGCTGACCTTCTTCTTCCGGCAGATGCCGGAGCTGATCGAGCGCGGGCATCTCTATATCGCCCAGCCGCCGCTCTACCGGGCCAAGCGCGGCAACGACGAGCGCTACCTGAAGGACGACCGGGCGCTGGAGGATTTCCTGCTGGAGAAGGCGCTGGCCGGCGCCACCCTGCGGCTGGCCGATGGCCGCGACCTGGCCGGGGCTGAGCTGCGCTCCGAGATGGAGGTGCTGCGCCAGGTCACCAGCCGGGTCCGCCGGCTGGCCGCCACCGTGCCGACCGAGATCGTCGAGCAGGCCGCCGTCGCCGGCGCCCTGACGCTCGAGCCCGAGCGGGCGCTGGCGGCGGCGCAGGTGCTGGCCGCCCGGCTGGATGCGTTGGCGCTGCCCAGCGAGAAGGGCTGGAAGGCGACGGCGGATGCGGATGGGCTGATCCTGTCCCGCATCGTCCGCGGCGTGACCGAGCGGCACAGCCTGAACCCGGCGGCGCTGCGCAGCGCCGAGGCGCGCTGGCTGGACGAGCGGCGCGGCATCCTGGCGCAGGAGTTCGGCACCGATGCGATGCTGCTGCTCGACAGCACCAGCGCCACGGTGCAGGGCCCGGTCATGGCCTTCGAGCGCATCCTGTTGCAGGGCCGCAAGGGGCTGACCATCCAGCGCTTCAAGGGCCTCGGCGAGATGAACCCGGAGCAGCTCTGGAAGACCACCTTGGACCCCACCGTCCGCACCCTGTTGCGGGTGAAGGTGGATGACGTGGAGGATGCCGAGACGGTGTTTTCCACCCTGATGGGCGATGTGGTGGAGCCGCGGCGGGACTTCATCGTCAGCAACGCGCTGAAAGTGGCCAACCTCGACGTCTGAGCCTGTGTGCCGGGAACCGGGGCGGGGATGCCGGGGGGATGATTGATGGGGGGCCGGCTTGCGTCCGCATCTGAATGCGGCGTAATTCGCCCGGGCATCCTGGGCGCCGAAGCCGATGCGCGCCGACCCGCCGGGTACCCTTGCCCGCCGGCAGCTTTGCTCCGGAGCGGCCATGACCCGCGTGAACATCGCCCAGCCGGATATCTCCCTGGTGTTCGACGATGATGGCGTGACCCGCAACGCAGCCCTCTCCAATGCGATGGAAGGCGGGGTCTTCGAGGATTGGCTCGGCCACCCCTGGGCTGAGACGGTGGGCGAGGTCGGCAGCGACCGGATCCGCCGCATGCTGGACGATGCCCGGCGCAACGGCGTTTCCACCTTCAGCCAGGTCACCCGGCGCTTCCCGAGCGGCCTCGATGTGCCGGTCGAATACACCCCGGTCCGGCTCGTCGCCGCCGCCGGGATGCTGGCGGTGGACGAGAATCTCCAGGCCGTCGCCGAATTGTACCGGTGTTTTCCAGGCCGCAGCGGGTGCCGGACTTCGCCTTCCCGGTTACCGACCTGACCGAGCGCAAGGCGGCCGATGCCGCCCGCCGACGCTTCCAGGACGGCATCCTGCAGGAGCAGCGGCCGCAGCCTCGGCCGCTCGATACCGCGGCCGATCGGGTCTTTCGCGACCTGGTGGCGTCGGTGGTGGAGAACTCCCAGATGGCGGCGCTCGAGATCGTCGGTGTCGGGCGCATCCCGCAGTTGCTCGAAAGCGTCCGCGCTTCCGCCGCCCGCACCGCGGCGGTGCTGGAGCAGGTGCTGCGCCATGCCGCCACGCCCGCCGGGCGGGAGATCGGCTGAACCATGCCCGGAGGCAGTGCCCGCTTCGCCCTGCGAGAGGCGACGGCCGAGATCCACGCCCGGCTGCACGATTTGCCGGCCTTCGCCGCGCTGGCCGCCGGCCGGCTGGATCGGTCCGGTTATGGCGCGCTGCTACGCCGGCTGCTCGGCTTCCATGCGGCGATCGAGGCGGCGCTGGCGGCGGCCCCGCCGCTCGGGGCCTATGGGATCCACTTGGCGGAGCGGCGGCGGTCCGGCCTGCTGCGGGATGACCTTGCTGCCCTGGGGTTGCCGGCCATCGGGCCGCAGGCGCCGGTGCCGCCGCTGGACACCGCGGCCCGGGCGCTCGGCTGCCTGTACGTGACCGAAGGCTCGACCCTGGGCGGCCGGCAATTGGCGCGCGGGCTGGATCACCTGCTGCCGTCCGGCGCCACGGCGGGGCGGGCCTTCCTGCTTGGCCACGGAGCACGCCATGCGGCGATGTGGCAGGCCTGCTGCGCCGCGATCGAGGTCTGCGGCCGCGAGCCGGGCGGGCTGGCCGGCATGGCGGCGGCGGCGGACGAGACCTTCGCCGCCTTCGCAACCTGGTTCGCCACCGATCCCCAACCGCCAACACCCTAGCGGTCCCCGCCCCGCCCGGCTAAGGAACGGCCATGCTGCGTCCCGCCCCCCGCGTCCGAACCGCTGCCCCCGCCATATTTCTGGCGCCGGCCCTGCTGCTGGCCAGCGTCATGCTGGCGCCGGCCGTGGCGCAGATCCCGCCGCAGTCCCAGGCGGCCGCCCAGGCCAACCGCATCGTCGCGGTGGTCAACGGGGAGGTGGTGAGCCGTTCCGACATCATCG
>JAQGIA010000068.1 GCA_028291445.1 Belnapia sp. | reverse complement strand
CGGCATCCCCTGCGGCCCGGTGAACAACATCCGCGAGGTCTTCGAGGACCCCCAGGTCCAGCATCTGGAAATGGCCATGCCGATGCACCACCGCACCCGCGGCGACATCAAGGTCGTCGCCCAGCCGGTGAACCTCGAGGGCGTGGAAACCGGCTTCTACCGGGACATCCCCGCCCTCGGCGAGCATAACGACGAAATCCTGGCCGAAGCCGGCCTGAGCCCTGCCGAAATCGCCGACCTGAAAGCCAAGGGAGCCCTTGGCGGAGCATGAGCACCATGGAACTCGCCGAAGGCAAGATCGTCGCCAGCACCGAGGCCGGCGTCGGCCGCATCGTCTTCAACCAGCCGGAAAAGCGCAACGCGATGTCGGTCGCGATGTGGACGGGCATGGCCGAGGCGCTCGACATCTTCGCCGAGGATGCCTCGGTCCGCTGCGTCATCCTCCAGGGCGCCGGCGACAAGGCCTTCGTCTCGGGCGCCGACATCAGCCAGTTCGAGAAGGTCCGCAACAATGCCGATGCCCAGGCCGAATACGACAAGCTGACCAGCGCCGGCCGCGCCCGGCTGGCGGCGTATAAGAAGCCGGTCATTGCCCAGATCCGCGGCTTCTGCATGGGCGGCGGGCTCGGCATCGCGATGTCGACCGATATCCGCATCGCCTCGGACGACAGCCAATTCGGCATCCCGGCCGCCAAGCTCGGCATCGCCTATGGCTTCGACATGGTCCGCGCCCTGGTCGACCTGGTCGGCCCGGCCCAGGCGCATATGATCCTGATGACCGGCGAGCGCTTCGACGCCAAGGAAGCCGAGCGCTTCGGCCTGGTCAACAAGGTCGTCCCGGCGGCGGAGTTGGAGGCGACCGTCGCCAAGCTTGCCGCCACCATGGCCGGCAATGCCCCGCTGTCCCTGCTGACCAACAAGCAGACGGTGAAGCAGGTGCTGATGGACCGCGCCGACCGCGACATGGACGCGTACCGCAAGGCGCTGGCCGCCTGCTTCGACAGCGCCGACTACAAGGAAGGCCGCCGCGCCTTCATGGAAAAGCGCAAGCCGGCCTTCACCGGCAGCTAGACCCTGACCGGCTGAGGCGACAGGACACTTGGCCGGACCATGCGCGGCGCATCCCGCCGCGCATGGTCCAGGCGATCCCGGCAGCAGGCTGAAAAACGCCGCGCCGCAGTCCGGGAAAGCCCCGCCCCGGCATCCCCAGGGTTCCCGGCCGGCCCTTAACCATAGCTTGTCCAGCTATTCGCGAAAATCCCGGTGCATGACGCATCGGGAACGCATAGGATGCTTTTTGCCGTGACAGAACCGAACCAATCGGTCCCGGTGGCCGAGCTTGGCGGACCGATCTGGCCGGGTATTTCTGACGTCTGGGACAAGGGGCTATAGACCGGGCATGGACGGCAACGTCGAGGCGCCGCGGACCGGCATGCAGCCTGTCACCTGCGAGCATGGAACAGGCGGCGACCTGGGGGCGGGTGCGCCCATCTCCCGCATCGTCGCCGAGGTGGCGGCGCGCTTCCCCGGGGAGCGCATCACCCTGGGCGAAATGGCGGAGGCCTTCGGCGACCGCGCCTTCGGCCTGCTCATCCTGCTGCTGCTGCTGCCCTCGCTGCTGCCCGGCATGGCCTCGGTCTTCGGCCTGCCGGTGCTTATCCTCGGCATCCAGATGGGCATGGGGCGACGCGTCCCGAAGCTTCCCGCCTTCCTGGCGCGGCAGAGCGTCAAGCGCACCGACCTGCTGCGGCTGGCCGGCGGCGGCTCCAAATGGATGACCAAGGTCGAGCAATATGTCCGCCCCCGGCCGGGCTTCTTCACCTCCCCCATGGGGGACCGGCTGTTCGGCTGGCTGACCGCCTATGTGGCGATCATGCTGATCCTGCCCGGCCCCGGCACCAATGGGCCGCCGGCCTTCGGCAACATCGTCATGGCCCTCGGCCTGGTGGAGCACGACAACCGCACCACCGCCTGGGGCTTCGGCCTGACCATCGCCGGCTGCGCCTTCGCCACGGTGGTGCTCGTCATGCTCTGCTGGCTCGGCATGCAGGCCCTGAGCTGGGTCTTCTGACACCTGGACCGTGGTTTCATCGCGCGATCCTTGTCCTTCGGCGACGCCTTGAATGGGGGTCGCAGGCCGATCACGAAGCTGCTAGCCTCCCAGTCATGCGCCGGTGGCCCGCAAGGGCTGAAACGGGAATGCGGCAGGCCGGGGCAACCCGGCCGTCCGCGGCTGCCCTCGCAACTGTAGTCGGTGAGGCCCTGCCAGACGCCATTGTGCCCCCCGGGGCATGAGAAGGCGGCAGGGACGCGGGTCCGGTCATGCCGGATCCCCACCGTGAGCCAGGAGACCGGCCGGCGCAGAGTTGTCTCGCGCGTGCCGGGCGGGGTGCACCGGCGCACCGGAACCAAGGGTCGCCGTCCTCCGTGGCGACCTTCCGATTGCGGGAACGACGCCCGTCGTTCCGCCCCAGCCGGGGCGGGGCTCGTTCGTCCACGCATCCGGAGGATCCGATGCGCTATCTCGCGCTTACCCTGGCCAGCGGCATCGCCGCTTTCGCCACCCCTATCCATGCCCAGCAGGCCATCCCCGATACCATCGTCACCGGCACCCGCATCCCGACCCCGGCCGAGCGCGTCCCCGCCGCCATCACCACCATCACCCGGCAGGATATCGAGGAACGCGGCTATCAGTCCCTCGGCGAGGCGCTGGTTTCCGTCCCCGGCCTGCGCCTGGTCCCGAGCGGCGGGCTCGGCCAGCAGACCAGCGCCTTCATTCGCGGCAATTCCAGCCGCTCGGTCCTGGTGCTGCTGGATGGCGTGCCACTGAACGATCCGGCCGAGGCCGGCGGCGCCTTCAACTTCGGCAACGACCTGCTGTTCGACATCGAGCGGATCGAGGTGCTGCGCGGCCCGAGCTCGGCGCTCTATGGCTCGGCGGCGATCGGCGGCGTCATCAACCTGGTCACCCGCCGCGCCCCGCCCGACCGCGCCTTCCAGCCCTATGGCGAGCTGGCCGGCGGCACCCAACGCACCCTGCGGGCCGGGCTGGGCGCTACGGGGACCATCGGCGCCTTCGACTACCTGCTCTCCGGCCAGTCGCTCTCGACCGAGGGCTCCAACTCCCTGGCGCCGCGCTTCCAGGGCTCATTGGGCGAACGCGACGGCTACCGCGGCGCCTTCACCACCGCCCGGCTGGGCTGGACCCCGGTCGAGGGCAGCCGGGTGGAAGCCCTGCTGCGCTGGCGCCAGGCCAATCTGGGCCTCGACAGCGTTCCGCGCGACGACCCGAACTACTCCGGCGAGGACCGCCGCGCCTACGGCCAGTTGCGCGGCGAGACCCGGCTGTTCGATGGCGCCTGGACCACCGGCCTGCGTGCCGCCGTCACCGAGGATCGCCGGGTCTATACCAACCTGCCGGACCGGCTCAGCGCCGCCAGCAGCCGGGACTACTACCGCGGCACCCGCACCACGCTGGACTGGGGCAATACCGTCCGGCTGCCGGGCGGCAGCATCTTCAGCAACGGCGCGCTCGGCTTCGGCGTCACCCATACCGGGGAGGAGGCGAGCAGCCTCAGCGGCGGCGGCGGCTTCCAGACCCGCGTCGAGGCGCAGCAGCACAGCACCGGCGGCTATGCCAGCCTGCAATACCAGCTGTTCGACCGGCTGGACCTGACCGCCGGGCTGCGGCGCGACGCGACCACCGGCTTCACCGAGGCGACCACCTGGCGGGCCGGCGCGCTGCTGGCCCTGCCGGAGATCGCGTCCCGCATCCGGGTCTCGGCCGGCAGCGGCTATGCGGCGCCCTCGCTGTATCAGCGCTTCGGCGTGATCACCGGCTTCTTCCGCGGCAATCCCTCGCTGCGGCCGGAACGCTCGCTGGGCTGGGAGATCGGCTCGGAAACCGATATCGCCGGCTTCGGCCGGCCGAATTTCGCCACGCCCAGCTTCACCTACTTCCAGAGCCGGGTGCGCGACCTCATCAACTACGACGGCGGCTTCAGCAGCCTGGTGAACGTCGATCGCGCCCGCATCCATGGCGCCGAGTTGGGCCTGACCCTGCGGCCCGCCAACTGGCTGGAAACCACCGCCGCCTGGACCATCACCGAGGCCTTCGACGACACGACCGACCGGCGCCTGGCCCGCCGGCCGGAGCATGTGGTCAGCGTCACCGCCCGGATCGCCCCGATCCCCAAGCTGGTGATCGCCCCCACCCTGCTGTTCACCGGCCGCAGTCCGGAGGGCGCCTTCGCCAGCTACCAGAACAACGGCAGCAGCTATGCCTATGCCCGCAGCAACCCGGCCGGCACGGTGGTGAACCTCACCGCAAGCTGGCAGGCCTTCGAGCAGGCGACGCTGTTCCTGGAGGGGCGCAACCTGGGCAATAGCCGCTACGAGCCGGCGAATGGCTTCGTGACCCCGGGACGGAGCTTGCTGGTCGGGACCCGTTTCGTGCTCTAGCGGGTACGCCGTACCAGGGACCGGAGCGCGAAAATCCGCAGCGGGATCACCGAAGACCGTGATTCCCGCGACCAATCGATAGGCCATGATCCGCGCTTCGGTCGGCGCGGACCATGGCCTAGGCGGGCAGCAGGCCCGCCGCGCGATAACCCTCGATCAAGGCGTCATAGAGCGAGATATCCGCCCGGCTCCGCGCCATCAGCTGCGCCCCGGCGATGGCGGCGAAGATGGCGGCTGCCCTCGACTTGCTGTCCTCGGCCTGAACCACGGCAGCGGTGGCGAGAACCTTGCCCAGCCAGGCCAGGTTGATGTCGGCGAAGGCCTGGACCTCCCGCTTCACCGCCTCCGGCAGGTCGGCGTATTCGGCGGCCATGAAGCTGCAGAGGCACAGGCGATTGCCGGCCTCCAGCGATCTGCGGAACATCTCGGGATATCGGCGGAGGCAAGCGGCTGGATCCGGGGTTTCGACCAGCATGGCGTCGAGATCAGCCGCCGTGTCCTCCCAGTAGCGCCGGGCGACCGCCACGCCGAGATCGGCCTTGCTTGGAAAGTGGTAGTAGATGCTCGCGGCCTTGATGCCCACCTCCACCGCCAGATCGCGGAAGTTCAAGCCGCCATAGCCATGCGCCTGCGCCGCGCGCTTGGCTGCCGCCAATATCGCTTCCCTGGAGGCCGACCCCATCCGATGTTCCACCGCTTTGCCGTCCTCACCTACCAAGCGATAGATAGGCGTTGATCCCGGGGAAGCAAAGCCCCACACTATGCCAACCAACTGGCAGGTAGGCCAACATGTCCTCCGATATCAGCGAGTCCGGTACGACCAAGCCGCCCATGATGAAACTCTACGATTGGCCCACCGGCCCCTATCCGGCGCGTGTCCGCATTGCCCTGGCCGAGAAGGGGCTGCGGTCACGCATCGACTTCGTGACGGTCGATCTGTGGAAAGGTGAGCATAAGAAGCCGGAGTTCCTGGCCCGGAATTACTCCGGGACGCTGCCGGTCCTCGAGCTCGATGACGGGACCCTCATTGCCGAATGCACGGCCATTACCGAATACCTGGACGCGCTGGATGGCGACCCCACCCTCACCGGCAGGACAGCACGCGACAAGGGTGTGATCCATATGATGAGCAGGCGCGTCGAGTTGGAATTGCTCGACGCGGTCAGCGTCTATTTCCACCACGCCACACCGGGACTTGGGCCCGACGTCGAGGTCTACCAGAATCCCGAATGGGGATTCCGCCAGCGCGACAAGGCGCTGAGAAGCATGGGTTACTTCAATGACCGTCTGAAAGATCAGTCTTTTGTCGCCGGTGAAGCCTTCTCGATGGCCGATATCACCCTCATCGGCGGCTTGATCTTCGCAGACCTGGTGCAGTTGCCGATTCCCGTAGAGTACGAGGCCCTGCACGCCTGGTACGCCAGGATGCAGGAGCGCCCCAGCGTGCGGTACAGGGTGACGATGTCGGATCGCACCGAGGCACCGGCCTGAGCGCGTCGCCCAGGGGCGGCACTTTCCGGCAAGCGGCCGGCATCGAACTTGTATAGGCGGAGCATGCACACCACCGCCCTGATCTATTCCCTGGCCGCTCTTGCCGAGATTGCCGGCTGCTTCGCCTTCTGGGCCTGGCTGCGGCTGGGCGCCTCCGCCTGGTGGCTGGTCCCCGGCATGGCATCGCTGGCCGGCTTCGCCTGGCTGCTGACCCTGGTCGAGAGCGAAGCCGCCGGGCGGGCCTATGCCGCCTATGGCGGGGTCTATGTCGCCGCCTCGCTGCTCTGGCTCTGGGCGGTCGAGGGCCAGGCGCCGACCGGGCTGGACCTGACCGGGGCGGCGCTATGCCTGGCAGGCGCCGGGGTGATCCTGGCCGGAGCGCTCCGTGGCTGAGCTTGCCTTTGGCCCGCAAGGGGGCTATAGGAATAACAGCCTAGGGACGCATGCGCCCCGGAGCGAGCGGCGGTCGAAACCGCCTCAAACAACATAAATCCCGACGGAATCAACGGCTTGGCAGGAGCCGGGCAGCCGGCAATAAAACGAATTGAGCGGGTTCAGCGTGCCCGATCGATGCAGAAGGCGACGATGCCGGCCATGGCTCGCCGCACCGGCCCATCCGGAAAGACGGCAAGCGCCGTCAGCGCCGCATCGCCGTAGCTCTGGGCCCGCGCCACCGTGTCGCGCAGCGCGCCATGCCGCTGGATCAGCGCCTGGGCGGTGGCGAGGTCCTCGGGCTCCTGGTTCTTGTCTTCCAGCGTGCGGCGCCAGAACTCGCGTTCCGGCGCATCGCCGCGGGCATGCGCCAGCAGCACCGGCAGGGTGATCTTGCCCTCGCGGAAATCATCGCCGACGGTCTTGCCCAGCCGCTCCTGCTCGGCCGCGTAATCCAGCGCGTCGTCGACCAGCTGGAAGGCGATCCCGAGGTTATGGCCGAAGGCATCGAGCGCCTGCTCCTCCGCCTCCGGTCGGTCGGCCACCACGGCGCCGATGCGGGTGGCGGCGGCGAACAGCGCGGCGGTCTTGCCCTCGATCACCTGGAGGTACTGTGCCTCGGTGGTGGAGATGTCGTTCTGGGTGACGAGCTGCAGCACCTCGCCCTCGGCGATGGTCGCCGCCGCCTGGGACAGGATGGCGAGCACCTTCAGGCTGCCGTCGTCGGTCATCAGCTGGAAGGCGCGGGCGAACAGGAAGTCGCCGACCAGCACGCTGGGCTTGTTGCCGAACAGCGCATTGGCGCTCGCCCGGCCACGGCGAAGCGCGCTTTCGTCGACCACGTCATCGTGCAGCAGCGTCGCGGTATGGATGAACTCGACGCAGGCGGCGAGCGCCACATGCCGGGTTCCGTGATAGCCGCAGAGCTGCGCCGCGGCGAGGGTCAGCAGCGGCCGCAGCCGCTTGCCGCCGGCGGCGACGATATGCGCGGCGAGCTGCGGAATCAGCGCCACCGGGCTGTGCATGCGCTGCACGATCAACCGGTTGCAGGCTTCCAGATCGGTCTGGACAAGCGCCATCAGCGCGACAAGCGCGTCCTCGCCGCCACCGGCCGGCATCGTCAACGGGGAATTATCCGGCACAATACGCGCAACCGATGGCACTACACTTGACCCTGGCTTGGGGGTCGGCACCATAGCCACGCTGGAACTTGGCGACAAGCGGCGGAAAAACAAGGATTTGGCGGGACCATGCGGCTCATCGTGCAAAGCGTGGACCCGGTGCGCATCAGCTTCCTGATGGCCTTGCTGAAGGATGCCGGCATCGGCTGCATCCTGCTCGATCAACATATCAGCGCGCTGGAGGGCGGCATCGGCGCTTTTCCGCGACGGCTGGCGGTGGCGGCGGAGGATCTCGCCGCCGCCCGCCGCGTGCTGCGGGAGGCCGGCGAGGAGCATCTGTGACGGAGCATACCGAGGACCGGCTGCTCGGCGGCCGGGTG
>JAQGIA010000061.1 GCA_028291445.1 Belnapia sp. | reverse complement strand
TGCCGCCGATCCAATCGGCGATGCGGGCGATCTTCGCCGGGTCCTGGATGACGATGACCGAATACTGCTGGAGGTCCGACTTGCTCGGCGCCGATTGGGTGCCGGCCAGGATGGTCTGCAGCAGCGGCTCGGACACCGGCGCCGAGCCGTAGCGGCGGGTGACCCGGCGATCGAGGAGGGCGGCGAGGCCAGGCGCGACCTCGGCCGCGGGGGCGAAGGGCAAGGGCGCGTCCGGCGCGATGCCGTAGCGGCCGCGGATCAGCGCCTCGGGGTCATGGAGCCCGGGATCAGGGGCTTCGGTGTCACGGTCTGGCATGGCGGCAGGATGGCAGGGGATGGCGGCGGCGCCCAGGCCCCAATCAGCGTCAGGCGGCCCAGGGATCGTAGGTGCCGAAATTCCACAGATGCCCTTCCGGGTCGCGGCAGGAATAGCCGCGGCCGCCGTAATCCTCGGTCTTCAGCGGCAGCACCACCACCGCACCGGCGGCGCTGGCGCGGGCGTGGTGGGCGTCGGCATCCGCCACGACGATATAGGGGCTTTGGGTAACCGGCCCATCCGGCACCGTCTGCAAGGCGCCGAAGGCATCCGGCCGATGGGTGCCGAGCATGATCATCGCATCGCCGAGCACCAGCTGGGCATGGGCGATGCCGCCGCTTTCGTCCCGGTGTACCGCCTGGGGGGTGAAGCCGAAGGCCCGGCCGAGCCAATCGATCGCCGCCTGGGCATCGCGATAGCGCAGGGTGGGGATGATGGTGGCGGGCATTCTTGCCTCCTTCAGGGAGAGGAGCGCACGACCCAGGCATCCGCAACCGTGACCCCGGCGCCTTCCGGGCCGATGATCAGCGGGTTGATCTCCGCCTCGGCGATATCCGCCCGGCCGGCCAGGCGGGAGACCGCGACCACCGCCTGGGCCAGCGCCACCAGGTCGCCGCGCGGCAGGCCGCGCCAACCGGCCAGCGGCCTGAGCCCCTTCACCTCGGCGATCATCGCCTCGGCCTCGGAGAGATCCACCGGGGCGAGGCGCAAGGTCACGTCGCGGAACAGCTCGGCGGTCACGCCGCCGGTGCCCAGCATGACCACGGGACCGACCTCCGGGTCGCGGCGGAAGCCGAGGATGGCCTCGCCCAGCCCCTTCACCATGGGCTGCACCAGGAAGCCGGTGAGGCTCGCCTCGGGCGCCATGCGGGCGACGCGGTATTGCATCGCCGCCGCCTCCTGCCGCAGCGCATCGGCATCGGCGATGCCGAGCTTCACGCCGCCGACCTCGGTCTTGTGGGCGAGATCGGGCGAGAGGATCTTCAGCGCCACCGGATAGGCGGTGACGGCGGCATCCTGCGGGCCGGCCAGCACGGCGAAGGGGCTGGCGAGGCCGAGGGCGGCGAACAGCCGGCGGGCATCGGCCTCGTCCGGCTTGGCGGGCAGGTCATGGGCGATGGCGGGCGCGGTCGCGTCGGCGCGGGGGGCGGTCCAATCGCACCAGGCGCGGATGCAATCGGCGGCGCTCTCGGGGGTGCGGAAGGCGGCGATACCCTCCGCCGCCAGCAGGGCCAGCGAGGCATCGGCCTGGGGGACCAGGAAGGCGGCGATCGGCTTCTCGGCGCCCGACGCCCTGGCGGCATCGCGGGCGCGGAGAATCCCGGCCACCGCATCCTGCGGCTTGAACTGGGCCGAGGAGCCGATGACCGACAGCACCAGGTCGGTATCCGTGGCCGCCTGGAGGGCGCCGATGGCCGCGGCCACCCGGTCCGGCTTGGCCCCGGCCAGGGTCAGGTCCAGCAGCCGGCCATGGTGGTGGATGCCGGCCGCGTCCAGCAGGGCGGCGGCGGCGGGGTCGGGCGCGCGGGCCTCGATCCCGGCGACGCCCAGGCAATCCACCGCCATGGCGCCGCCGCCGCCGGTGGTGGTGGTGACCGCCACGGCGCGATGGGCCCGGGCCATGGGCCGGCGGCCGATGAGCAGCGCCGGCAGTTCCAGCAAGGCTTCCAGCGTGGCGACGCGGGCGATGCCATGGGCGCGGAAGAAGGCTTCGGCCGCGGCATCCGAGCCGGCCAGCGCCCCGGTATGGCTGGTGGCCAGCTCCGCCCCATAGGGGCTGCGGCCCAGCTTGTAGACGATGACCGGCTTGCCGGCGGCATGCGCCCGGCGAGCGAGGTCGGCGTAATGCTCCGGTGCGCGGATGGCTTCGAGGAACAGCAGGATGGCATCGACCTGCGGGTCGTCGACCAGCAGGCCCGCCACCTCGCCGGCGGTGAGGTCGGCCTCGTTGCCGGTGCCGACGATATGCGAGAAGCCGATGCCGCGGGGGGCGCCGCGCGACATGATGGCGCCCATCATCGAGCCGGACTGGCTGACCAGGGCGATGCGGCCGGCGGGCAGGCTGTCGGCCTCCAGCGCGGCATTCACCGAGCAGGCGATGCGGGCGTTGAGGTTGATCAGCCCCATGGAATTCGGCCCGAGCAGGCGGAGGTCGGCGGCCCGCGCGGTGGCCAGCAGGCGGGCCTGCAAGGCGGCGCCCTCCGGCCCGGCCTCGGCGAAGCCATCGGCCAGGACGCAGGCGGCGGGGATGCCCTTGGCGGCGATGGCATTCACCACGCCTTCGACGTGGGGGGTATTCAGCAGGATATAAGCGAAGTCGACCGGGCCGGGGATATCGGTGACGGTGGGATAGGCGCGCTCGCCCAGGACCTGGGATTCGCGCGGATGGACCGGGAAGATCTCGCCGTCGAAGCCGTGCTTGCGGAGGTAGAGCTGGGCGCGGGCGGTCAGCCGGGTGGGGTCGGCGGAAGCGCCGATGAGCGCGATGCGCCGGGGCTCGAACAGCGCGGCATGCAGGGCGTTCATCGGGCGGTCCTCGGCTATGCGGGTCGAAGGGGCGTTGCCCCTTCGAACTACCCCACCAGGAGCCGAAAGGCCCCTGGGCCCCATGGGTCTGAACCCATGGTGGGGAGAGCGTGAGAGGGGCAAGCCCCTCTC
>JAQGIA010000022.1 GCA_028291445.1 Belnapia sp. | reverse complement strand
TTGGCGAAGCCGTTGCCGTCGCCCACCGCATTGCCAAGCGCATAGCCGGCCGGCTTGTTCGCCGCCTTCAGCTTCTTGCAAAGGTCGAGGAAGCCGGCGTGATCCTCGGGGATGGCGGTGAAGCCCGCGGCATTCACCGCCGACTTGCGATAGACGGTCGGGCCGCTGGAGGCGCCGAAGGGCAGCCCGATCCAGTTGTTGGTGCCGTGCCGCTTGCCGTATTTCTGCGCCAGCGAAAGCCAGCCGCCATAGCGCTTGCCGAGGTAGTCGGCGACGTCCGTGGTCTCGACCAGCTTGTCGGCATAGATATGCGGCGCATCGCCGAAGCCGATGATCATGTCCGGCCCGGCGCCGGTATTGGCCGTCACCGCGGTCTGCTGGGTGATGTCCTCCCAGCCGACGAAGTCGACCCGCACCTGCACGCCGGTCTTCTGGGTGAATTTCGCCGCATTGGCGCGGAAGATCTCCTCGTCCGGCTGCACGAAACGCACCGGGCGCAGCATCCGCAGGGTGGCGCCGCTCTCGATCGCCAGGCTGGGCGGGGTCGCCTCGGCGGCCACGATGGGGGCCTGGGCGGAGGCCCGCGTCGCCGCCAGCGCCGCGGCAGACAGGCCGAGCTTCAGCGCACCGCGCCGGTTGATGATGTGCATTCCCTGGATCTCCCGTGATCTTCTTGGTGATTGTCGACGATCAGGCGGCGAGGCGGCGACCAGATCCGGCCTCGAACAGATGCACCAGGCCCATGTCCGGCATGATGCGGATGGTCTCGCCGGGACGGGCGGTGACCCGCTCGCGGAAGGCGCAGGTCAGGGTGGTATCGCCGATGCGGGCGGTCACCTGGGTCTCCGAGCCGGTCGGCTCCACCAGCACGACCGTCGCCTCCATCCCGTCATCCGGGCGCCACTGGATATGCTCGGGACGGATGCCGTAGACGCCGGCCTCGCCCTTCGCGCCCGGCGGCAGCGGCAGCACGGCGCCGCCCTCGGTGCGGAACCCGCCCTCGCCGATGCCGCCCTTCACCAGGTTCATCGCCGGGGAGCCGATGAAGCCGGCGACGAACAAGTTGGCCGGCCGGTCGTACAGCTCGAGCGGCGGCCCCGCCTGCTCCACATTGCCGCTGTTCATCACCACGATCTTGTCGGCCATGGTCATGGCCTCGATCTGGTCATGCGTCACATAGACGGTGGTGACCTTCAGCCGCTGATGCAGTTCCTTGATCTCGGCCCGCATCTGCACCCGCAGCTTGGCGTCGAGGTTGGACAGCGGCTCGTCGAACAGGAAGACCTGCGGGTTGCGGACGATGGCCCGGCCCATCGCGACGCGCTGCCGCTGGCCGCCGGACAACTGCCGCGGATAGCGCTGCAGCAGCGATTCCAGCCCGAGGATCTTCGCCGCCCGGCCGACCTCCGCCGCCATCACCGCCTTCGGTGCCTTGGCCAGCATCATGGAGAAGGCCATGTTGTCGAAGACGGTCATATGCGGATACAGCGCGTAATTCTGGAACACCATGGCGATGTCCCGGTCCTTCGGCGGCACGTTGTTCACCACCCGCGGGCCGATCGCGATCTCTCCGGCGGAGATGTTCTCGAGCCCCGCCAGCATCCGCAGCAGGGTCGACTTGCCGCAGCCGGATGGGCCGACCAGCACGACGAATTCGCCATCCGCGATATCGACGCTGACGCCGTGCAACACCTGCACGGCGCCGAAGGCTTTCTTGACATTGCGGATATCGACGGTCGCCATTGTGTCTCCCTTGGTGGCCTCTGACGGGCCTTCGGCTCGGTCTCAAGTCTTCCCCTGGCGGAGTCTTCAGGCAAAGCGGGAGACGTTGGTCTCCTTGGAGGTGATGAACTCCAGCAGCACCGGGATGCCCTGCTGCGTCTTCTCGATGCCGCGCCGGATCGCCGGGATGATTTCGGCCGGGTCGGTCACCCGCTCGCCATAACCACCGAAGGCCCGCGCCATGGCGGCGTAATCGCCCGAAATATCCGTGCTGCGGTACTTCTCCGTGCTGATCGGCATCACCTTCAGCTCGATCGCCATCGAGAAATTATTCAGCAGGATGGACATGATGGGGATGCGCTCGCGCACGCAGGTCTCGAAATCCATCCCGGTGAAGCCGATCGCCGCATCGCCCCAGACATTGATGCAGAGTTTTTCGGGTGCCGCCAGCTTGGCGCCCATCGCCAGCCCGAGGCCGTAGCCGAGCTGCGTCGTCTTGCCCCAGCCGAGGTAGGACAGCGGCGTCGTCGCCTTCCAGAAGGGCGAGAGCTGGTCGCGCGGGCTGCCGGCATCATGGGTGATGATGGTGTTGTCGCGGTCCACCGTATGCTGCAGATCCCACAGCACCCGATAGGGGTTCAGCGGCGCATCCTTATGCGTCAGCTTCGGCATCCATTCGGCCAGCCATGGCTCGCGGATCGACTGGATCTCGGCTTGCACCGCCGTGGGGTCGCGCGGTGCCTTCACCAATGCGGCCAGTTCGACCAGCAGCGCATCCAGCATCAACCCGGCGTCGCCGATCAGCCCGATGTCGGCCCGCAGGTCCTTGTTGAGGTGCATCGGGTCGAGCGTCGCATGGATGTACTTTGGCCCCTTCGGCATCCGGACGCCGAAGTTGGTCTCGGTGAAGGAGCAGCCGATGCCGAAGATCACATCCGCCCGGTCGAGGAAATGCCGCACCGGCGCCGGCACCGCCAGCCCGCCCGAGCCGAGACTCAGCGGATGATCCTCGTTGAAGCTCGACTTGCCGCCGAGGCTGCTGGTCACCGGCGCCGCCAGCAATTCCGCCAGCGCCTTCAGTTGCGGCCAGGCGCGGGCCCAATGCACGCCCGTGCCGGCATAGAGCACCGGGCGCTTCGCCGCCGCCAGCATCGCCGCGGCCTTCTTCACCTCGGCCGGGTCGGGGCCGTAGCGGGTGGCCAGCGCCGGCTGGTAGTCCAGCGGCTCCGGCACCTCCTCGTTCCACATGTCGGTCGGGATTTCGACCAGCACCGGCCCGCCGCGCCCGTTGCGCAGCCTGGTGAAGGCGCGCCGCAGGATATTCGGCACCTCCGCCGCCAGGGTGATCGGCTCGGCGCTTTTGGTGATGCTGCGCATCGCGCTGGTCGAGTTGAAATTCGGCTCCACATGCGCGAGGCGCCGCGGATAGCCCATCGGCAGCACCAGGATCGGCACGCTTTCACCGAAAGCCTGGGCGACGCCGCCATAGGCATTTTCCGAACCCGGCCCATGCTGCATGCAAAAGGCGCCGATCTTGCGGCCGGAGGTGACGCGCGAGATGGCATCCGCCATATGCAGCCCGATCCGCTCCTGCCGCACCATGACGGGGCGGATGTCCTGGGCGGCGGCAAATTCGATGAGGTGGTTCACCGGATAGCCGGTGAGGATCTCGATTCCCTCACGCTTCATGATGGTCGCGATGGCTTCGCCGAGCTTCATGCCGCTCTCTCCCAGATCCGGGCTTTGCCCTGATTTCGTGCAGCGACCGCTATTCGGCCGTGCATCCGTTTCCATCGGCAGCCTAACCCCCGCCGTACGCCGGGCGCAACCGGCGCGGCGGATGGTTCCCGCCCGGGCGAATCCGGCCATACTGCGGGCCGATCACTTTCATGCCGGGGAAGCCGCGATGCCGCCGAAGATGACTGAAGCCGAGTTCGACGCGCTGCTCATGCGCGCCGGCATCCCGCTGACCGCCGCCCAGAAGGCGGGCATCCATCCGGTGCTGGGCGGGCTGGAAGCGATGCAGGCGCTGATCCGCATCCCCTTGCCGGAGGTCCTCCCCTTGGCACAGGCGACCGCCGAGCCGGCCACCACCTTCTCCACGGAGGCCGGCCGATGATCCCGAGCATCGCCGAAGCCGCCGCGCTGATCGCCGCGCGAAAACTCTCCCCGGTCGAGCTGACCGAGGCCTGCCTGGCCCGCATCGAGGCGATGGACGGCACGCTGCACGCCTTCATCCGGCTGGAGGCCGAAAGCGCGCGCGCCACCGCCCGCGCCGCCGAGGCCCGCATCATGGCCAGCGGCCCGCGCGGCCCGCTGGACGGCATCCCCTTCGCCCACAAGGATATCTACTGCACCGCCGGCATCCCCACGACGGCGCATTCCAAGGTGCTGCAGGACCATGTCCCGGCGGCCGATGCCACCACCGTCGCCAAGCTCGCGGCCGCCGGCGTGGTCATGCTGGGCAAGCTCGCCACCCATGAATTCGCCTTCGGCGGCCCCAGCTTCGACCTGCCCTGGCCGCCGGCGCGCAATCCCTGGAACCCCGACCACTTCCCTGCCGGGTCGTCCTCCGGCACCGGCGCGGCGGTCGCCTCCGGCATGATCCTCGGCGGGACCGGGTCGGATACCGGCGGGTCCATCCGCGGCCCGGCGGCGCTCTGCGGCATCACCGGCATCAAGCCGACCTACGGGCGCTGCTCCCGCGCCGGCATCCTGCCGCTGGCCCAGTCGCTCGACCATGCCGGGCCGA
>JAQGIA010000275.1 GCA_028291445.1 Belnapia sp. | reverse complement strand
GCGATCAGGTCGATGATGCGGTGGGTATAGTCCTTGGTCGGGCCCTTGCCGACCGCCTCCGCCTCCGGGTTCTCCATCTTCAGGCGACGGTTCGGATAGAGCGGGGTCAGGTTGTCGAAGTTGATCCGGTGGCGAAGTGCCTCCGGCGGCTCGAAGTTGATGGCATTGACCTTGAGCAGCGCGAAGTAACGCTCGCCATCCTTCGGTGCCCGGATCTGGCCTTCGACGGTATCGCCGGTGCGCAGGCCGAAGCGGCGCACCTGGGCGGGGCTGATGTAGATGTCATCCGGGCCGGGCAGGAAATTCGCCTGGGGGCTGCGAAGGAAGCCGAAGCCGTCCGGCAGGATTTCCAGGGTGCCTTCACCGAAGATGGCCTGGTCGTTTTCCGCCAGCTGCTTGAGGATCGCGAACATCATATCCTGCTTGCGCAGGCTGGAGGCGTTCTCGATCTGCAACTCCTCGGCGAAGGAAAGGAGGTCGGCGGGGCTCTTGGCCTTGAGTTCTGAGAGATGCATGGCGCGGTGCGTCCGGATGCGAGGGGACAGGACGGTCCCAATGAGGCCGGGTTTGCGCAGCAGGCTGCGCCTTTGGACCGGCCCTTCCGCCTGCGCCATGAACACGACCCATGATGGGCCGGGGCCAATGGCCGGCGATGTCCCAGGAAAGAAGGAGGAAAGGTGGTAGGTAGCCAAGCGCGAAGCGCCGGCAACCACGAGGAAGCGGCACGATCCTAGGGACCGGACCGCCTACCGTCAAGCCAGCAGTCGGCTTGGCTTTTTGCCGTCGTCAACCCCCGGCACCGGCATCCGCAGGGCCTCTCAGAACGGCTTCACGATCACCATCAGGACGATGACGATCATGAGGACCGTCGGCACCTCGTTCATCGCCCGCCAGTAACGCTCGGTCCTGGGGCGCTGGTCGGCCAGGAAGCCCTTCCGCGCGGCTGCCAGATGCATGTGGAAGACGGTCATCGCCACCACGCACAGCAGCTTCAGATGCCACCAGCCGCCATGCCAATCCACCGCCCCCGGCGTCAGCACCAGGGCCAGTCCGAGTAACCAGGCGACGATCATGGCGGGGTTCATGATGGCCCGCAGCAGGCGCCGCTCCATCGTCTTGAACAACTCGCTCTCGCCGCCGCCCGGCGTGACCTGCGAGTGATAGACGTAGAGCCTCGGCAGGTAGAACAGCCCCGCCATCCAGGCGATCACCGCCATCAGATGGAAGGCCTTAGTCCAGGGATAGGCACCAGCCAGCACATCCAGGGTCATGCAGTCAGGTATCCTGGCCGGCGCAGCTTTCGACCGGCCGGGTGAAGGCGACCCAGCCATCTCCCTGCTGCAGGCAGCCATTCGCCCATTCGCCCTGGAATACCCGGCCCCGCACGGTCAATCGGCCAGGCCCCTGCGGATGGCCGGCCCGCAGCTTGCCCTCGAATTCCAGACCAAGACGCGGCAGCGCCATGCGGCCATCGACCAGCCTGTCGTCCTGGAACTGGCCTTCCTCCTCGCTCACCACCAGGTCGCCCTCGGTGATGACCAGCTTGCCGCGGCCATCGTTCTTGCCGTGGACGATGTCGCCCAGATAATCCATGCGGCGGACCTCGCCACGGCTTCGCCAGGTCACCACGGCCCGGCCAGGACCCTCCGCCGGACCTTCGGGGCATTTGCCGTTCCAGTCGGCGGCGATATCGGTCGCGCCCGGTTCGATCCCACCGGCCCAGAGCCAGCAGCCGCTAGCCGGATCCGCCACCCATCCGGCGCGCCCACCTGGCACCATCCGCTCCGCTTCGGGCGGCTCGCCGGCCGCCATCAACCCCAATGCCGCCACCGCGGCCAATAGATTGCGTCCGAGCCGCATCGCTATGCTCCTCCGCCCGCTATGCCGAGAAGGTCCGGCAATTCCGCCATGCTGTGGAATGTTACCGCACCCACGGCCGCCAATACCCGCGGGTCGGTCTCCCGTGTAAAGCCGAAGACCCGGCAGCCTGCGGCAATGCCTGCACGAGCGCCCAAAAGGCTGTCCTCCACCACCACGCAATTCTGCGGCGCCGCCCCGCAGGCCGCTGCCGCCGCCAGATACATGTCAGGCGCCGGCTTGGGCCTGGCCACATCCTCGAAGCTGAAGACCCGATCGCCGAAGAAGCCTGCCAGTTCCAGGCGCGCCAGCTTGGCAACCAACTCGTCCCGGGTGGAATTGGAGGCCACCGCCAGGGGAATGCCGGCTGCCGCCACGGCCTGCAACGCGGCCACCGCGCCGGGTACCGCTTCCACCTCGTCAAGCAACGCCTGGACGATGCGTCGGGACAGCGAGGTCGCCCAATCCTGCGGCAGGCCACCGCATCTCGCATGGATCATCGGCACCATATCCGGCAGCGCCATGCCGAGAAATGTTTCCCGCGCCTGCCCGGCGGTCAGCGGCCAACCGCGCTCGGTCAGATCGGCCGCGACCATCCGGTTCACCAGGCCTTCGCTATCGGCCAGCACGCCATCGCAGTCGAACAGCACGGCAGCAGGCCGCTTGGCTATGGGCATCAGGCCATCTCCCGGGCGCGTGCCGGGGCTTTGCCATGCGGACAGTCGCCGAATGGCTTCGGGCATTGCCGCGCCCCGGCGAAGCTGCACAGGCGCCGCTCGCCGCCTATCGCCCGCAGGACCAGCTCATGCAGGGCACGGATGAACCCCGGGTCGCTATTCTGCGCCGGCACCCGAAAATAGCCCGGGACGCCGAGCCGCTCGGCTTCCGCACGGTATTCGACATCCAATTCGACCAGCGTTTCGGAATGCTCGGAGACGAAGGCGATCGGGCATACCAGCACCGCGGTCTTGTCGTGCCCGGCCCGTTCCAGCTCGTCCCCGGTGCTCGGACCGATCCATTTCTGTGGCGTCACGCGGGACTGGTAGCAGACGATATGGTCGAGCGGCGCGATATCGAGGTGGGAGACCACCGCGGCCACGGTCTGCTCGACCTGCCACTGGTAGGGGTCGCCATCCTTGACGATGCTTTCCGGCAGGCCATGGGCGGAAAACAGGATGCGCAGCGGCACCTCCGGCGATAGCGCTGCCCTGGCCCGGCCATAGGCGGCCTTGACCTCGACCGCGGTCGCCGCGGCGAAGGCGGGATCCGAATGGTAGCAGCACAGAGTCGTGGTCGGCGCCTTGAGGCCGATCCCGGCCGCGGCCTGGTCCCAGGCGCCGATGCTGCTGCCGGTCGTCGTGGTGGAATACTGGGGATAGAGCGGCAGCAGCAGGATGCTGTCCGGCGCCCAGGCCTGGACCGCACGGGCGGCGGCATCGCTCATCGGGTGCCAGTAGCGCATGGCCACGAAGCAGCGGTACTGCGCCTCGCCAGCCTGGTTCAGCGATACCTCCAGGTTGCCGGCCTGCTCCTCGGTCAGCTCCAGCAGCGGCGACTTGCCGCCGATGATCGCATAATTCTCCGAGGCCGCCTTGGTCCGCCGCTTGGCGATGAACTTGCCCAGCAGGGGCCGGATGAAGCCCGGCACCCGCAGGATGGCAGGGTCGGTGAACAGGTTCTCCAGGAAGGGTCGCACGCTCTCCGGTGCATCCGGCCCTCCGAGGTTGAACAGAACCACCGCCACCCGCTGCATCGAAACTTCCTCGGCCTATCACACTGCAGATCCCGCGCACGATCTGACGCACCGCAGATTTGGCCGCATCGCAGCGGATCAAGGCGGCAATTGCATGAAGCGGGTTAGCCTGTCCGGACCAGCCGCACCAGGGCCGCGACATTCTCCGGAGCGGTCACCTTCTCGATCCCATGGCCGAGGTTGAAGATGAACGGCCGCCCGCGCATGGCGCCCAGGATCGACCGCGCCTCCGCCTCCAGCGCCATCCCGCCCGTCACCAGCGAGAGCGGGTCCAGATTGCCCTGCAACGCCATGCCTTCCGGCACCGCCGAGGCGGCCCAGCGGAGATCCATGCTGGTATCGATCCCCAGGCACTGCACCCCGGTGCGCTGGGCGTATTCGACCAGCATCGGTCCAGCCAGGCGTGGGAAGCCGATGATCGGGATATCCGGTTGCCGCTTGCGGATGGCCCGCACCAGAGTCGCGGTCGGCTCGATCACCCAGCGACGGAATTGGGAGGGGGCGAGCAGGCCGGCCCAGCTGTCGAACAGCATCAGCACCTCGGCCCCGGCTTCCGCCTGGGCCAGCAGATACCCGGTGCTGGCTTCGATCAGGGTGCGGATCAGCTTGCCGAACAGCATCGGGTCGCCATAGGCCATGCTGCGGGTCGCGGCGAAGTCCCGGCTGCCATGACCCTCGACCATGTAGCAGGCCACGGTGAAGGGGCTGCCGGCGAAGCCGATCAGGGTGGTTTTCGGCGACTCGGTATCCAGCGCGGCCCGGACCAGCCGGACCGTTTCCATGATCGCCGCCGCATTACCGGCGCAGACCGTAGGGTCCAGCCTGCCGATCGAGGCAGCATCCCGCACCGGCTCGAGCACCGGCCCTTCGCCCTCGGCGAAGTGCAGCGGCTGTCCCATGGCCCAGGGCACCATCAAGATATCCGAAAACAGGATGGCCGCATCGAAGCCATAGCGGCGGATCGGTTGCAGGGTGACCTCGGCCGCCATCTCGGGTGCGGTGCAGAGGGCAATGAAGCCCCCGGCCTGGGCGCGGATCTCGCGATACTCCGGCAGGTAGCGGCCGGCCTGACGCATCAGCCACATCGGCGGTGGCCAGACAGCTTCCCCGGCAAGCGCCCGCAGGATCGGCTTCTGAGTCGGATTGGCGGTTTGGCCGGACATGTCTCTCTCCATCGGGCCTATCCCTCGCAAGAAAACAGGATTCTTGGAAGATTGTTGTGGTGGTAGGGCCTGTGGATGGTGTGGACGCAATTGGCCCGGGTTTTGTCCACAGGGTTGCTCACCGCCCCTGAGTCGGCCAGGCCACTGACTCAGGGGCGGAATCCGATCCCGTCCCCGAGTCGCCCGACTCAGCGCGAGAATCCCATACCGGCGGTCGGATCGAATTGGACTCGCTCACCCAATCAGGCCTTTACGGCGTTGGCCTCCGAGTTTTCCCGGTTATCCCCCGGGCCTTCACGCTATTCTCCCCGAATGCCCCACCGATCCCTCAACCTTCACTTGGTCTCCGACAGCACGGGCGAGACGCTGAACTCGATCACCCGCGCTACCCTCTCGCGCTTCGAGGACCACCATGTCGTGCATCACCGCTGGAGCCTGATCCGCTCCCGCCTGCAACTCGACCGGGTGCTGGAGGGGCTGAACCATGAGCCGGGCCCCGTACTGTTCACCCTGGTCGATCGCAGCCTGCGCCTGGCGCTGGAGGAGACCTGCTCGCGCCTCGGCGTCCCTTGCCTGTCGGTGCTCGATGAGGTCATGGACCTGCTGCAAGGCCAGCTCGGCGCCCGGGCCAAGGAGAAGCGGGCGGCCCAGCATGTGATGGACGCCGACTACTTCCGCCGGATCGATGCCATGCACTACGTGCTGTCGCACGACGACGGCCAGGGCACTGCCGGCATCCATGAAGCCGATGTCTGCCTGGTCGGCGTCTCCCGCAGCAGCAAGACGCCGACCTGCTTCTACCTAGCCAATCGCGGCATCAAGGCGGCCAATGTGCCGATCGTGCCCAATGCGGAACTGCCGCCCGAGCTGGCGGCGCCGCCCTGTCCGGTGGTGGGTCTGACCATCGAGACCAATGCGCTGATCGAGATCAGGCGGCACCGGCTGCGGCTGATCGGCGCCGATGGGGTGCGCCAGGATACCAACGACTACATCGACCACGATGCGGTGAAGGCGGAAATCCTCTCCGCCCGGCGGCTCTGCAACCAGCATGGCTGGCCGGTGATCGACGTGACGCGACGCAGCATCGAGGAAACCGCGGCCACGGTCCTGCAACTGATGGAGGCCTGGCATGCCAGGCGCGGCAGCACCGCCGCCCCGACCCCGGTCAACCCGGCCCAGGCGGATCCGGCCGCGGCGACCCGGGGCGGCACCGGCCATGGCTGATGCCCTGCAACGGATGGACCCACCCATCATCCTGGCCAGTGCCAGCAGCGCCCGCCAGGCGGTCATGGCGGCGGCCGGCTTGATCTTCACCGCCCAGGCGGCGGCGGTGGATGAGGCGGCGATCAAGGAGAGCACGAAGGCTGAGGGGCTCCCCGCCGGCGATGCCGCCATGCTGCTCGCCGAGGCCAAGGCCCGGCGGATTGCCGGCCGCAAGCCGGAGGCGCTGGTGATCGGCGCCGACCAGATCCTGGTCTGCGAGGGCCGCTGGTTCGACAAGCCACCGGATCTGGCGGCGGCCCGTACCCAGCTACTGGCATTGCGCGGCAGGCCGCATGAGCTGGTGACCGCCGTGGCCTGCTGGCGCAACGGCCAGCGCATCTGGCAGCATCTGGCGCGGCCACGGCTGACCATGCGGGAATTCTCCGAACCCTTCCTGGACGCCTATCTGGCGGCAGAGGGAGAGACGGTGCTCGGCTCGGTCGGGGCCTATCGGTTGGAAGGACTGGGCGTGCAGCTCTTCTCGGCGATCGAGGGCGAGCACAGCGCCATCCTCGGCCTGCCCATGGTGCCGCTGCTGGGCTTCCTGCGCGGGCACGGGGTCCTGCTGGGCTAGGCCTGGTCGGGCGGCAAGGTTTCCAGCACGGCGGCCAGTGCAGCGATGGCATGGGGCGGCAGCCGGCGGATGTCGCGCGCCAGGCGATTGGCCAGCGCCGTCGCTTCCGGCGTCAGCCCCGCGGTATCCAGCACCACCCG
This sequence comes from Belnapia sp., assembly GCA_028291445.1. Lineage (GTDB taxonomy): Bacteria > Pseudomonadota > Alphaproteobacteria > Acetobacterales > Acetobacteraceae > Belnapia. The sequence continues at coordinate 3,972 of JAQGIA010000275.1, read as the reverse complement.
CGGGTGGGACAGCCGCGCCAGCCGCACCATTTCCTCCGCATCATCCCAGATCAGCCCGAAGAACTCGTTGACCTGGTGGATCAGGCCGGGCGATGGGCGGCCGCGATGGCCATGCTCCAGCGCCGAGAGATAGGCAGGCGAGACATGCAGCGCCGTCGCCAAGGCGGTCTGGCTGACCCCATGCGCCTCCCGCAGCGCCCGCAGCCGGGTCCCGAAGGGGGTCATCCGCGCCGCCGCAGCAGCAGATGCACCGCTCCGGGGTTGCTGGCATGTGGATGCGCGGCGCCCAGCACCAAGGGCCGCATATCCGACATGTTGAGCCAGAAGGGCAATTCCCGCCGCAGCACGCCGCCTTCGAGCGAGGATCCCTTGCCGGTGACGATGGCGACGCAGCGGATGCCATCCGCCTGCGCCTCATGCAGGAAACGACGAACCGCGGCATGGGCTTCATGCGCCCGGCGGCCATGCAGGTCGAGGGTGCGCTCCGGCCGGGTGCGGCCACGCCGCAGCTCACGCCAGCGCTTGCCATCGATGCCGGGTGGGGGCGTGCCGACCTGTAATTCGGGTGCCAGGCGCGGTGGCGCGGGGGCGAGCGGTGGTGCGGCGAGGGGCGCCGCCACGGCCGGCGCCGGGCTGGATGGGGCCGCCACCGGCGGGATGCCCAATGCCTTGCCGGGCAGCGGCGCAACCTGGGCCTTGGCGGTCCAGGCCTGCCACAGCAGCCGGTCGACCTCGGTCAGGCCACGGCGGGGTCGCTTGGCTGGGGCAACGAGCCGCATCGCCATAAGGACGTCAGTCGCCCGGCGCGGGCGGGCCGCCGGGGATGGCGATCGGCGGCGCCACCGGCGCATCGCCCATCGGCAGCGCGGCCGGGTCGTCATCGATCAGCAGGATATGCAGCCGGCGCGGCCCATGCGCGCCCAGTTCCAGGGTCTGCTCGATATCCGCGCTACGCGAGGGGCCGGTGACGAACATGATGTTGCGCGGCATGAAGCCGCCGCTGCGCGTATCCTTGCCCTCCGCCCGCAACAGGTCCCAGGCGTCCTCATAGGGGCCGACGATCCGGCTGGCGCGCAGCACCACGACCTCCGTCTCGACCAGCAGGTTCAGGGTGGTCGGACGGTCCGGCGCCGAGGGCAGCATCAGCGTCCCGGTCTCCGCCACGGCCGCATAGCCATGCTGGAGGCTGACCTGATCGGTCCCCTCGGCGCGGCGCTGCTCGAATTCCAGCAGCGGCCGGCTGGCCCAGGGAATCTCGCGGAGTTCCGGATGCGGCGCCATGACGAAGCGCGACGGCAGGTTCTGCGCCGCCAGATAGCCGCTGAGCGCGGCCGGGATGGCGGCCAAATCCGGCACCCGCTCGACCGTGCCGAATTCCTTTTCCACGTTGTGGATGAACAGCGCGACCTGGTCGGGCCGCGGCAGGCGGGACCGGGCCGGGATCAGGTGGCGGGGATGGGTCGCCAGCCGGCCGCCGAGCATCGCCTGCTGGTCCGCCGGCAGCGGGCCACGCTTCAGGCCGCGCCGGATGGCGCCGAGGATCGCGTCTTTGGTCATGTGCCCGTCCTACGCCTTGTCCTGCCGAGCCGATAGCTCAACGGCGCCGCTGGGTCTCAGCATAGCGCGCCATGAAGGTCCCGCCTTCCGGCACCGGCAAATCCCGCCCGGCGGTCCAGCCACCGGCCAGCGGCATCGAGCGGAACACTCCCTTGCGGCGCCCGAACAGTCCCAGCACGCCGCTCGCCGCCCGCGTCGCCAGCCGATACAGCGCCGGGCGCTTCGCCACCCAGGCCCAGAGCGCCAGGTTGGTCCGCGCCGCCGCCGGGGTCAGGTGCCGCTCGAACTCCCGCTCCCGCCAATGCCGCATCATCTTGGGCAGCGGGATCTTCACCGGGCAGACCGCCTCGCAGCGGCCGCAGAAGGTAGACGCGTTCGGCAGCAGCCCGGTCTTGTCGATGCCGACCAGAGAAGGGGTGAGCACGCTGCCCATCGGCCCCGGATAGACCCAGCCATAGGCATGGCCGCCGACCGCGCCATAGACCGGGCAATGGTTCATGCAGGCGGCGCAGCGGATGCAGCGCAGCATCTCCTGGAATTCGGTGCCGATCATGTTGGACCGGCCGCCATCGACCAGCACCACATGGTAGTCCTGCGGCCCATCGAGGTCGGCGTCCCGCCGGGCGCCGGTGCTGAAGGTGGTATAGACGGAAAAATCCTGCCCGGTGGCGGAGCGCGCCAGCAGCCGCAGCAGGCTGGTCGCGTCCTCCAAGGTCGGGACCACCTTCTCGATGCTGGCGAGCGCGATATGCACGCGCGGCAGGGTCTGCGTCAGGTCGCCGTTGCCCTCGTTGGTGACGATGACGCTGCTGCCGGTCTCGGCGATCAGGAAATTGGCGCCCGTGATGCCGACATCGGCGGCGAGGAAACGCTCGCGCAGCCGGGTGCGGGCCTCGGCCAGGATGTCACGGCGTTCGTGGAAGATACGGTCGGCCGGCAGGTCGGTATGCAGGCGGCGGAAATCGGCCTCCCAATCCTCGCGGTTCAAATGGAAGGCCGGGGCGATGATGTGGCTCGGCGCCTCGCCGCGGAGCTGCAGGATGTATTCGCCGAGGTCGGTCTCGACCGGCTGGATGCCATGCGCTTCCAAGTGGTGGTTGATCCCGAGTTCCTCGGAAATCATGGACTTGCCCTTGGTGACGGTCCGCGCCCCGGCCGCCTTGCAGATCTCCAGCACCACCGCCCGGGCGTCGTCCGGGGTGGAGCACCAATGCACCTTGCCGCCGGCTGCCAGGACCTTGGCCTCAAAGGCCTCCAGGTAGAAGTCGAGGTTGGCGAGGGTGTGGTTCTTGATGTCCCGGCCGATGTTCCGCAGCTGCTCGAATTCCGGCAGGTTGGCGACCGCCGTGGCGCGGCGCTGCAGGAAGGCGCCCTTGGCGGTGCCGAGCGCCTTTTGCAGCCCGGGGTTCGCCAGGGCGCGGGCGGAATTCTCCTTGAAGGCGGGGGAGGTGACGTGCACGGGGCGAGGCTCCTGTCCTGCCCCTTATGTAGCCTCTCGGGCGTCTCCGGTCAGGGGAAGATCGCAGCTAGGGCCGGGCCTATTCCGCCGCCACCCCGAAAAACTTGTTCTTCAGCCCCTTCTGGTTCTCATAGATCGAGCCCTGGGCATCCGCCGGCGGCAAGGGCAGCCGCACCGGCACCGCCGCCAGCCGCGGCGCGATGCCCGGCGTCCCCGCCACCATCAGCGCGTCATAGGCATCGAGCCCGCCCGGGAACCCCAGCACCGGCCAGGCGTCGGCGGCGCGGAACTGGAACAGCATCAACCGGCGTTCCTTGTTCGAGGTATTCGGCGCCGAGCCATGCACCGCCCGCACATGATGCACGGTGATGGAGCCTGCCTTGCCGGTCAGCGCCACTGCCTTGGAATAATCCACCTCCTGCTTGGTCGGGTCCATGGCGCCGCAGAAGCGGCCTTCGGCATGGTGGTCGAAGACCGGTCCCTTGTGGCTGCCGGGGATGATCAGCAGCGGGCCATTGGCCGGCTCCATGTCGTCCATCATCACCCCGACGGCGGCCAAGTCGTCGTTGGTATGCGGGTAGAAGGCCCAGTCCTGGTGCCATTCCACCGCGGCGCCGAAGCCGGCCGACTTCATGTTCAGCTTCGCCGTATCGAAGCGGATATCCGGCCCCCACAGATCCTGCAGCACCGCAATGATCTTCGGGTGGTTGACCAGCGCCGCATAGGCCGGGTCGTGCAGGTGTGGCGCCTTGATCCGCCGCACCCGCGGCATCGCCGGGGAGTGGCTGTCCTCGAGATCGTAGATGGCGTCATGCGTGGTGATCTGCCGGGCGCGGTCGACGAAACCATCGGTGACCCGGCGCAGCTCCGCGACCTCGGCCGGCGAGAGCACATCGGGGACGACGATGGCGCCGACCCGGTCGTATTCGGCCTTCTGGGCTTCCGTGAGCATCCTT
>JAQGIA010000011.1 GCA_028291445.1 Belnapia sp. | reverse complement strand
CCGCTGCGCGCCCACCAGGATGTCCTGCAGCACCAGCCCGTCGCCGGAGGCGACCAGCAGCGTATGGCCATCGGGCGGCGCCCGCCCGACCAGCTGCGCCGCGACGCGGCCGGCGCCGCCGCCCTGGTTCTCGACGATGACCGTCAGCGCGGCGCAGCTGCTGGTGACGCATCCGCGCTCCGGCTGGCGCAGCGTGCAGGACTATGTCGCGGCGCTGCGGGCGCGGGGGGACCGGGTGACCGTCGCGGTGCCCGGCATCGGCGGCATCGCCCATGTCATCAGCGCGATGGTGAACCGCGAGCTGGGCGTGGTGGCCACCCATGTGCCCTATCGGGGCGGCGGCCCGGCGACGCTCGACCTGCTGGCCGGGCAGGTGGAGGCCATGGTCATCACCCTGCCGGCGGTGACGGCGCATGTGCGGGACGGGCGGCTGGTCCCGCTCGCGGTCTCGACCCTGGCGCGGGACCCGGCCATGCCGGCGGTGCCGAGCTTCGCCGAAAGCGTCGCCCCCCGGCTTCGACGTGCCGAGCACCCAGGGCGTCCTGCTGCCGCTCGGCACGCCGGATGCCGTGGTCGATGCCTGGGAAGCGGCGTGGCGGACGGCCCTGGCGGAGCCCGCCGTGCGCGAACGGCTGCAGGGCATCGGCTTCGTCATCCAGTCCGGCAGCGCGGCAGCCTTCGAGCGCAACCTGGCCGAATCCGCGCTGCGCTTCGCCGAGGTCATCGCCGCCGCCGGCATCCAGGGCGATGACGGCTAGCGCCGGCCGACGCGACCCGCGCTAGGCTGGCCGTATGGACAGCATCATCTACACCATGGTCCGCCTGGCGGACTGGCAGGCCGCCGAGGCCGCCGGCGCCTATCACGGCAGCGCCGACGACCGCCGCGACGGCTTCCTGCATTTCTCGGCCGCCGCCCAGCTACGCGCCAGCGCGGCCAGGCACCGGGCCGGCGAGGCCGGGCTGCTGCTGGTCGCGGTCCGGGTCACGGCGCTGGGCGAGGCGCTGCGCTGGGAGCCGGCCAGCAGCCGCCCCGGCCTGTTCCCGCATCTCTACGGCGCCTTGCCGCTTTCGGCGGTGCGCGCGGCCACGCCGTTGCCGCTCGGCCCGGACGGCACCCATGCCTTCCCGGCGGAGATCCCCTGACCCAGCGCCCGCCGGCGCGCCCGCTCGCTCATCAGGCAGGCGCCCACCACCACGGCGCCGCCCAGCAGGGTCGCCGCATCGGGCCGGACCGCCCAGATGCCGAGGTCGAGGGCCACCGAGACCGGCAGCGCGGCGAAGCCCCAGGGGCCGAGCCGCGCCGCATCCGCCATGCGGAAGGCGGCGGCGGTGCAGATGACGGCGCCGCCGGCCAGTATCCCGTTCGCCAGCATGCGGAGGATGTCGAGCGGCGGTGCCGGCACCCAATCGGCCGCGGCCAGCGGCCCGAACAGGGCCAGCCCCACCAGGCTCGGCCACAGGATCACCCCGACGAGGCCCGGCTCGGCCCGCAGCCGGCGGTTCAGCGTCTGGTTCAGCGCGAAGGCCGTGGTCCCGGCCAGCACCGCAAGGTAGCCCAGCCAGGCGCCCTGGCCGTCGCCTCCAAGCTTGGGGGCGACGGCCAGCAGCACCCCGGCGAAGCCGACCAGGCACCAGACCCAGGCGGCGCGCGGCACCGCTTCCCGCAGCACCAGCGCCGCCAGGATCAGCGTCATCAGCGGGCCGGTGAAGAAGACGAGGTAGCCCTCGGCCAATGGCATGTGCCGGAAGCCGAGGAAGAAGCCGGCAGCCGAGACCATCATGGAACAGGCCCGCAGCGCTTGCAGGCGCGGATGGCGCGTGGCCAGCGGTCCGCCGAAGCCGGGCCGGCCGAAACCCGCCAGGATCGCCCGGGCCAGCAGGAAGGCCGGCAGCAGCATGGCGTAGCGCAGGAACACGACCTGCCCGATCCCATACTGGCCGGCCAGCAGCTTGCTGTTCGCATCGTTGATGCAGAACAGCACGATGCCGGCGAGCAGCAGCGCCGGTCCTTTCAAGGCATTTCTCCCAAGGCGTATCGGACGCCGCTTGTCCCAAAGGCTTATCGGACGCCGCTTGTCGCGGCCCGGGCCGGTGCGGTCAATCGCCGATGCGGTCGACCCGCGGCGTGGCGGGTGCGGCTTCCCATCCCGGCGCCGCTCGGGCACACACCCGGCGCATGACCCCCAGCCTCGCCTCCCTCGTCACGCCCCTGCTGCGCCGCCTGGATGCGGAGACCGCGCATGGCCTCGCGCTGCGCGGCCTGGCCGCCGGCCTCGCGGGTCGGGATGGCGGCCGGCCCGACCCGATCCTGGCGACCGAGGCGCTCGGCCTCCGCTTCGCCAATCCGATCGGCCTGGCCGCCGGCTTCGACAAGGATGCGGTCGCGGTGCTGCCGCTGATGCGGCTCGGCTTCGGCTTCGTCGAGGCCGGCACCGTCACCCCGCGGCCGCAGCCGGGCAACCCACGCCCGCGGCTGTTCCGGCTGGCGGAGGATGCGGCGGTGATCAACCGCATGGGCTTCAACAACGGCGGTCTGGAGGCCTATCGCTCCCGGGTCGCCGCCCTGGCGCGGCCGCTGCCGGCGCCCTTCGGGGCGAATATCGGGGTGAACAAGGAAGCCGCCGACCCCGAGCGCGATTATCCCGCGCTCTACGCTTCGCTGGCGCCGCTGGTCGACTACGTCGTGGTGAACGTCTCCTCGCCCAATACGCCGGGGCTGCGCGACCTTCAGGGGGAGGAACGGCTGGCCCGGATCCTGGCCGGCATCGCCGCCGTCCGGCAGGCAGGCCAGCCGCCGGTGCTGGTCAAGATCGCCCCGGACCTCGCCGATGCCGCGCTCGGCCCGCTGATCGAGACCTGCATCGCCCAGGGCGCCGCCGGGCTGATCGTCTCCAATACCACCATTGCCCGGCCGGAGAGCCTGCGCTCGGCCCATCGCGCCCAGGCCGGCGGGCTGTCCGGCGCGCCGCTGCGGGACCGCGCGACGGCGGTGCTGCGGCAGTGCTTCCGCCTGGCCGGGCGGCGGCTGGTGCTGGTCGGCGTCGGCGGCATCGCCAGCGGCGCCGATGCGCTGGCGCGGATCAAGGCCGGCGCCAGCCTGGTGCAGCTCTATACCGCCTTCGCCTATGCCGGCCCGGCCCTGGTGCCGGCCCTGCAACGCGAGCTGGCGGCGCTGCTGCGGCGCGACGGATTCACCAGTGTCGCCGACGCGGTCGGCGCGGACGCCTGAGGACAGCGGCATGGACATCCTGGACGGCATCGCCCCGCTCGCGGATCGCTACGACGGCTACGTGCTCGACCTCTGGGGCGTGGTCCATAACGGCAAGCGGATCTACCCCGGCGTGGCCGAGGCCCTGGCCGAGTTGAAATCCCGTGGCAAGCGCGTGGTCTTCCTGACCAATGCGCCGCGCCGCGCCTGGTTCGTCGGCACCATGCTGGACCGCATGGGCCTCGACCGGGCGCTGTACGACGGCATCATGTCCTCCGGCGAGATCGCCTGGATGATGCTGAAGGCGCGCAGCCACCCGTTCTTCGCCCCGCTCGGCAAGCGCGCGGTCCATATCGGCCCCGAGCGCGACCTCTCGGTCATCGAGGAGGATGTCGCCACGCTGGTCGCCGATCCGGCCAAGGCGGATTTCCTGTTGAACACCGGGCCGGACCCGGAGCGCGGTTCGATGGACCCGGCGCCCTATCGTCCGGCGCTGGAAGCCGCCGCCGCCCATCACCTGCCGATGGTCTGCGTCAACCCCGACCGCTACGTGATGGTCGGCGCCGACCGGCTGATCTGCGCCGGGGCGCTGGCCGACATCTACCTGGAACTGGGCGGCACGGTCTTCGAGGTCGGCAAGCCCGACCCGGCGGTCTACGACCCGGTGATGGCGATGCTGGGCCTCACCGACCGCCGCCGCGTGCTGGCCATCGGCGATACCCCGCATACCGACCTGGCCGGGGCCCAGGCGGCGGGGATGGATGCGCTCTGGGCGATGACCGGCCTCGCGGCCCATGCGCATGGCGATAATCCGGACCCCGAGGTGCTGCGCCAGGAAGCGCTGGCCGAGGGGGTGGACCCGATCGCCGCCATCCGGGCGCTGCGCTGGTAGCGCCGCGGTCATTCCAGCCTATGCTGCCGCGCATTCGGCAGCGGAGGTTCAGGCATGATCAAGCGGCGCGGTCTTCTCCAGGCTTCGGCCCTCACCCTCGCCGCGCCCCGGCTGGCCGGCGCCCAGGCCGGGCCGAAGCTGCTGCGCTTCGCGCCGCAGGCCGACCTCGCCATCCTCGACCCCATCGTCACCACCGGCTTCGTCACCCGCAACCACGCCTTCCTGGTCTTCGACACCCTGTATGGCTGGGACGAGCAGTACCGCGCCCAGCCGCAGATGGTCGCCGGCCACACCGTCGCGGACGATGGGCTGACCTGGACCATGACCTTGCGGGAAGGCCTGCGCTTCCACGACGGCGAGCCGGTGCGGGCGCGGGATGCCGTCGCCAGCCTCAGGCGTTGGGGGCAGCGGGACAGCTTCGGCCTCGCCGTCATGGCGGTGACCGAGGAGATCACCGCCCCCTCCGACCGGGTGATCCGTTGGCGGCTGAAGCGGCCCTTCCCGCTGCTGCCGGATGCGCTGGGCAAGGTCGGCGCCAATGTCGCCTTCATCATGCCGGAGCGGCTGGCCAGCCAGGACGCCGCCCTGCCGATCTC
>JAQGIA010000685.1 GCA_028291445.1 Belnapia sp. | reverse complement strand
TGCCGGGCATTTCGCCGGGCTGACCGCCAAGGTCGCGCGCAACTCGCCACCCGGCATGCAGCTATTCATCCAGATCCCGGATTGCGAGCGCATCTTCAGCGAAGGGGCCTTCGAGGACATCTATTACGAACACTGCAACTACTTCACCGAAGCGTCGCTGGTCGGGTTGTTCGCCCGGCACGGCTTTGCGGTGGAAGCGGTCTCGCGCGAATATGCCGGCCAGTACCTGACCATGCTGGCGCGGTTTACCGGCACCCGCTCCGCCGGCGTGGATGCGGACGAGATTGCCCGCCTGCGCGCCATGGTGCAGCGCTTCGGCGCGATCCATGCCGAGCGCGTCGCCGGCTGGCGGCAACTTGTCCGGGCGCGGCAGGCCGCGTGCAAGCGCGTGGTGCTTTGGGGCTCGGGCTCGAAAGGCGTGACCTTCCTCGGGGCGCTCGGCGAGGGCGATGGCGTGTCGCATGTGGTCGACATCAATCCGCATCGCCAGGGCCACTACATGGTCGGAACCGGCCATCCGATCGTGGCGCCCGAGGCGCTGGTCGCGCTGCAACCGGCAACGGTCATCGTGATGAATGCGGTGTACCGCGCGGAAGTCGCGGCCCAGCTCGCCGGGCTGGGCCTCGATCCGGAATTGCTGAGCCTCTGACGAGGCTCAGCGACCGCCCCGCAGCATGGCCCGCAGACCATCGCGGGCCGCGAAGGCGGCGGGCGGCACCAGCGAACGCAGGAAGGCGCGTGCCTTGGTGCTGCGCGTGCCGGGCAGGAAGCTGATCGGCGCGCCCTGCTTGATGGCCCCTTCGTCCGGGCTCCAGAAGAACAGCGACGCCGAGCGGCGCGACCGGTTCGCCGGGCAGGTCATCGGCTCGGGAAAGCCGTGCAGCGTCTCCGCCGTCGTCGGGAACAGCACCGCCCGGTTGAACAGAGGCTCGACCCGCGCACCGCATTCCTTGGCGCCGGGTGTCCAGAGTTCCAGCGCACCGCCCCAGGCCGGGTCCCAGTCCCGGTTGAGATAGACGATGAGGTTCAACTGGCGGGTCAGCGGCAGGACCGGATGCTGGGTCCAGTCGGCATGCAGGTTGAGCCAACCGCCGCGGAAGGATTCGTGCAGCCCGCCGCCGTGGAACAGCGGATCGACGCAGATGTTGGGGATGTCCGTGATGGCGCGCAGCACATCCATCATCGGCTTGCTGCACATCTGCCACAGGAAGGCCTGGGAGAAGGCGTCGAGGTCGATCAGGCCGCGCGACGTCTGCTTGACTTCGTTGGCCGTGTCGTAGGACAGCCAGTCGCGCTGTCCACGTCCGGGAAACCCTTCGCCCAGGCGATCCAGGATATCGGGGTCGAACAGGCCGTCGAGCACGAGGTGCGGATAGGGCTGCGCCGCCAGGTAGCTTTCCCGCAACTGCTGCTGCCTGGCTTGCAACTGCGCTACCGGCGCCATGCGGCCGACGACGGCGTCGAACCCAGTTTCTTGCGCCATCGAAGTGCGCTGCGGCGCGATTTGGTTCACCAGCCTTGGTCTCCTTACGGGTCACGAAAGCAACCCGCACAGGATACGCAAAAATTCGCCGACCGCAGTCACGTCCTCGATGTTTCAACGCATCGTCAACGCCGCGCCGCCTGGAGGGCGGCGCGGCGGCCGGTGTTACGCCCCGGCCGAGTCCAGTACCGCCAGCACCCGCGGCGGCGACATGGGCAGGCTGTAGAAGCGGTGTCCCAGCGCGTGGTAGACTGCATTCGCCACCGCGGCGAGCGGCGGCACCAGCGGCACTTCGCCGACGCCGCGGACCCCCTGCGGATGCTTCGGGTTCGGCACCTCGATGATGACGGTGTCGAGCATCGGCAGGTCCGAGCAGACCGGCATCCGGTAGTCGAGGAAGCCGGGGTTATCCACCCGGCCCTGCTTGTCGTAGATGTATTCCTCGCTCAGCGCCCAGCCGATGCCCTGCGCCACGCCGCCCTGCATCTGGCCCTCGACATAGGCCGGATGGATGGCGCGGCCGACGTCCTGGAACGAGGTGTAGCGCAGCACCCGCACGATCCCGAGCTCGGGGTCCACCTCGACATCGCAGATATGCGTGGCGAAGCCGCCCTCGGCGCCGGTGGTGTTGAGCTGGACGCCGGCGCCGATCGGGCCGCCGGTCTCGGTCGCCCTGGCAGCGATCTGCGCCAGGGTCAGCGGCGGGAATTGCCCTGCATTGGCACCGGCGGGGCGCGCCTCGCCATCTTCCCAGGTGACCGCCTCGGGGTCGATCTTCCAGATCTTCGCCGCCCGCTCGCGCAGCGTGGTGATCACCTTCTCGGTCGACTGCGTCACCACCATCGCCGAGGCATAGGTCACCCGGCTGCCACCGGTCAGGTTGCTGAAGCCGATCATGTTCGTATCGCCGATCATGACGGAGACCTTGTTGTAGTCGATCCCCAGCAGCTCGGCGGTGATATTGGCGGTCGAGGCGCGTGAGCCGCCGACGTCCGGATGGCCGGTGACCACCACGACGGTGCCGTCCTCGGCGATGTTGACCTGGGCGCTCGACTCGCCGCCGGCGTTGAACCAGAAGCCGCTGGCGACGCCGCGCCCCTGGTTGGGGCCGAGCGGCGCCGCGTAATGCGGATGCTCGATCGCCGCCCGCAGGGTCTCCTCGAAGCCGATGCGCGGAAACACCGGGCCATGCGCCGCCTTGGTCCCCTGCTTCGCCGCATTGAGCAGCCGGAATTGCAGCGGGTCCAGCTTCAGCGCCTCGGCCACCTCGTCCAGCACGCATTCGGCGGCATAGGCGCCGATCGGTGCGCCCGGTGCCCGGTAGGCCGCGACTTTCGAGCGGTTGGAGACGACATCGAAGCCGATGGAATGCACGTTCGGGATGTCATAGGGCGCGAAGGCGCAGCCGGCCGCGCCACGGATCGGCGAGCCGGGCAGGCAGCCGGCCTGCAAGTAATAGGTGCCCTTCGCCGCGACGATCCGCCCATCCTTCTTGGCGCCGATCTTGACCGTGCTGTAGGAACCCGAGGTCGGGCCCGAGGCACGGAACACCTCCTCGCGGGTCATCGCCAGCTTGACCGGGCGGCCCGACAGCTTCGCCAGCACCAGCGCGACCGGTTCCAGGTAGATGATGGTCTTGCCGCCGAAGCCGCCGCCGATCTCGGCCGGGATGGCGCGGATGTCGTTCTGCGCCAGGCCGGTCAGGTGGGCGCACATGGCGCGCACCATGAACTGCCCCTGGCTCGAACTCCAGACGGTCGCCTTGCCATCGGGCGAGACGCTGACGAGGCAGGCATGCGGCTCGATGTAGCCCTGGTGTACCGCCGCGGTGCGGAAGCTGCGCTCAACGATCACATCGGCTTCGGCGAAGCCGGCATCGATATCGCCCAGCCGGTGCTCGAGCTTGCTGGCGATATTGGACGGCTTGCCCTCGAATTGGATGTGGTCATGCAGGATGGGTGCATCGGGCCGGATCGCCGCCTCGACGTCGATGACCCAGGGCAGCACCTCGTAGTCCACCTCGATCAGCTTGAGCGCTTCCGCCGCGACGCTTTCCGAAATGGCGGCGACGGCCGCCACCGGATGGCCGGCGAACAGCACCTTGTCGGTCGCCATCACGTTGCGTGCCATCCAGCGCATGTCCTGGATGCCGAGCATGACCGATTTGTCGAGCGGGAATTCGACCATGTCCTTGGCCGTCATCACCGCTTTTACGCCCGGCAGCGCCGCCGCCTTGGAGGTATCGATCGATTTGATCCGGGCATGCGCATGCGGGCTGCGCAGGATGCGGCCCCAGATCATGCCGGGCATGGTGGTATCGGCGGCATAGGCCGCCCGGCCGGTGACCTTGTCGGCGCCATCGGGCCGGATGGTGCGCTGGCCGATCCATTTGTTCGCGAGGACGTTCATCGCGCGGACTCCCTCATGTCGGCGGCCGTCTCAAGCACCGCGCGGACGATCTTGTCGTAGCCCGTGCAGCGGCACAGGTTGCCGGCGAGCCAGAAGCGCACCTCGGTCTCGGTCGGATCCATGTTCCGCTCCAGCAGCGACCGGGCCGCGACCAGGACGCCCGGCGTGCAGATGCCGCATTGCAGCGCCGCCAGTTCCAGGAATTTCTGCTGCAACGGGTGCAGCGCCTCGCCCCGGGCCATGCCCTCGATGGTCTGGACCTCGGCGCCCTCGGCCTCCGCCGCCAGCATCAGACAGGCGCAGACCAGCCGGCCGTTCAGGGTGACGCTGCAAGCGCCGCAATCGCCCGAGGCGCAGCCTTCCTTGCTGCCGGTCAGGCCGAGCGGGCCGCGCAGCACGTCGAGCATGCTCTGGCCGGGTTCGCACAGGAACTCGACCGGCTCGCCGTTGATGGTGGTGGATACATGCAGCTTGGCCATGGTTCAGCCCCTCCCGGCGCGTTCGGCGGCGATGGCGACGGTGCGCTGCAGCAGCACCCCGGCGACCTTGGTGCGGTAGACGATGGTGCCGCGCTTGTCGTCGATCGGCTTGCAGGCCGCGCGGCAGGCGGCCGCGGCGGCTTCCAGCGCGGCCGGCTCGAGCCGCGAGCCGATCAGCGCCTTCGCCGCATCGGCCACCAGCAGCACGGTCGGCGCGACCGCCCCGAGGCTGACCCGCGCCGAGATGCAGAGCCCGTTGTCGAGCGTCAGGCTGACGCCGCAGCCGACCACGGCGATATCCATCTCGGTGCGCGGAATCATGCGCAGATAGGCATCGCCCGAACCCTGCTGCCGTGGCGGCAGGGTGAAGCCGACCAGGATCTCGCCTGGTGCCAGGCTGGTCCGGCCCGGCCCGACCGGCACCGCTTCCACCGGCATGCTGCGTCGCCCGTTCGGTCCCTGGACGGTAACCAAGGCGCCAGCCGCGACCATCGCCGGCACGCTGTCGCCCGCCGGGGAGCCGTTGCACAGATTGCCGCCGGCCGAGGCGCGACCCTGCACCTGGGTCGAGCCGATCAGGTTCACCGCCTCCAGCACGCCGGGCCAGACCTCGCCGAAGCGTGGATGCTCCGCCAGCGCCGCGCCAGAAACCGCGGCGCCGATGCGGAAGCCGCCATCGGCGGTTTCCTCGATGCTGGTCATCTCGGCGATCTTCTTGATGTCGACGATCAGCCCGGGGCGGATCGCACCGGAGCGCATCTGCACCATCAGGTCGGTGCCGCCGGCCAATATGCGGGCGGCACCGCTCGCCGCCGCATAGGCGCCAATGGCTTCGTCGAGCGTTCGCGGTGCAAGGTATCGGATTTCTGTCATTGTCGTTCCCGTGGTCGTTCTCGGTCGTTGGTGCGTCCCATCGCCTGGGGCACTGCCCCTGGTCTGTCGCACAAGGTGACGTGAGGCTACGCCGGCAAAAGCCGGCGGCATAGGCCCTTCGGCACAAGCCAGCGGCATAGGCCCTTCCTGCCGGCGATCGGGCCGGCCATTGCGGCGAGGCGGCGGCCCGGGGATGATGCCGGCGATGCCCGGGAACCGGGCGCAGCCAAACCAGGGGAGTGATCCGCATGCCCGACGACCAGACGGCAGCCGCCAGCTTCGCCACCGCCGCCGGCGGCACCTATGACGCCATCATCATCGGCGCCGGCATCGCCGGGATGTACCAGCTCTACCGGCTGCGGGAGCTTGGCCTCTCGGTCCGGGTCATCGAGACCGGCAGCGACGTGGGCGGCACCTGGTACTGGAACCGCTACCCGGGCGCCCGCTTCGATTCCGAAAGTTATACCTACGGCTTCTCCTTCTCGGAGGAACTGCTGCGCGACTGGAACTGGCAGGAGCATTTCGCCCCCCAGCCGGAGACGCTGCGCTACCTCAACCATGTCGCCGACCGCTTCGACCTGCGGCGCGACATCCAATTCGACAGCCGGGTGACCGCCGCCGCCTTCGACGAACAGGCACGGCGCTGGCAGGTCACGCTGGAAAGCGGCGAGCGCCTGGCGTCCCGCTTCCTGGTCACCGCCATCGGTCCGTTGTCGGCCGCCACCCTGCCGCGCATCCCCGGCCTCGACAGCTTCCGCGGCCAGTCCTTCCACACCTACCGTTGGCCGCATGAGCCGGTGGATTTCGGCGGCAAGCGCGTCGCCGTCATCGGCACCGGAGCCACCGGCGTGCAGATCATCCAGACCATCGCGCCGCTCTGCGGCCAGCTCACGGTGTTCCAGCGCACCCCCAATTGGTGCACGCCGCTGCACAACCGGGCAATCACCGAGGCGGAGCAGGTCAAGATCAAGGCCGGCTACCCCGCGATGTTCGAGCTGCTGCGCCGGACGCCAGGCTGCTACATCCACGACACCGACCCGCGCGGCACCTTCGAGGTGACCGAGGCGGAGCGCGAGGCTTTCTGGGAGAAGCTGTACAGCGAGCCGGGCTTCGGCATCTGGATGGCGAATTTCCGCGACGTGCTGACCGACCCCAAGGCCAATGCGCTGTTCAGCGACTTCGTCGCCCGCAAGATCCGCCAGCGGGTGAAGGACCCCGCCACGGCGGAGCTGCTGATCCCGAAGTGCCATGGCTTCGGCACCCGCCGCGTGCCGCAGGAAACCGGTTATTTCGAAGCCTACAACCTGCCGCATGTCCGGCTGGTGGACACCAGGGCGACGCCGATCGAGCGGGTCACCGAGGCCGGCATCCGGACCAGCGATGCCGAATATGAATTCGACATGATCATCTATGCGACCGGTTTCGATGCCATTACCGGCAGCTTCGACCGCATCGAATTCCGCGGCACCGGCGGCCAGACGCTGAAGGAACATTGGGCGGCGGGGCCGAAGACCTTTCTCGGCCTGATGTCCGCGGGCTTCCCCAATCTGTTGACCATCGTCGGGCCGCACAATGCCTCAACCCGCTGCAACATCCCGCGCTGCATCGAGCAGAACGTCGACTGGGTGACCCGGCTGCTGGGCGATGCGCAGCAGCGTGGCATCACCCGCTTCGAAGCGACACCCGAGGCGGAAGCCGATTGGTCGCGGCATATCGAGGAACTGGCCGAGGGGATGCTTTATACCCAGGTCGATTCCTGGGCCACGGGCATCAACTCCAACGTCGAGGGGCATAATATCCGGCGCATCCTGCAGTACCAGGGCGGCGCGCCGGCCTATCGCGCCCGCTGCGACGCGGTTGCGGATCAGGGATATGCGGGGATGCTGCTGAGCTGAGGAAAACCTGCCGCCGCGCGGCCTAAGCATGCTTCAACCTGTGGGCGCTATACGCTGATCAGGTCAGGGGTACACGCGGCGGCACGGCGGCAACAGCCTGCTGCCCCGCCCCTGCGATGGAGCGCGCATGAGGATCGCCATCTGCGTCAGGGTACTCTCAGCGATACTGCCGTTGTCAGCTTGCCAGCCGTGACCAACGACCGGGCGGCCCAGCCCGTCCAGGAGCAACGCTTCTACGCCGCGCTTTGGGACACGATCCAGCTCTTCGCCGAGGCTGGCCGGGTTCGGAGGATTGGCGCATCGGCTCATGCTCAGCGGATGCTGCATCGAGCCTGGTTCGGCAACCCGGCAGCCTCTGATGAACACCCGGATCAGAGTAGCTGCGGGCTGAACAATACTTGATGACCGTCACTGCGCGGCGCTCAATAGTTGCTATATCGTATAGAATACGACCAGCGAGACCTTAAATTTGGTGTATGCAACCAAAGGTAGAAATTACCCTGGCCTCCTCACGTTAAGTGTCTATTATCCTCTCGACACGATATTGGGACGGCATCCGTCGAGGTTCTCAGTGATGACCCTGTTGAGCGTCTACGTTGGCAACGATCCCACTGCGTACACCGCCTTTGAGAGCTGGCTTGGTAGAAACGCAGATGGTGTCCATGGCGTCGTCGGCGGCGCCACCTGGCAAGACTTCACCAGCAGCGCTCAATGGATGGTTAACAAGCTCTGGAATAAGATCGATGATCAGGTTTTCTGGTCGGTCCCGCTGATCGTTGCCGATGGTAAGGCCACGCTGGCTGCCGCCGCCGACCATGACTACGACGCCTATTACCTGTCGGTCGCCCGCACCCTGGCTGCATCCCGCGCCGATGACGATGGCCCGATCTATATCCGTACCGGCTGGGAATTCAACGGCGACTGGTTTCCCTGGTCCGCCGCCGGCAAGGAGGCCGACTTCATCGGCGCCTACCGCGCCTTCGTCGACACCTTCCGCAGCGTATCCGACCGCTTCCTCTTCGAGTGGAACGTCAACGAATCCTATGGCTCGATGAATCCGGCCAAGGCCTACCCGGGCGACGACTACGTCGACATCATCGGCATGGATTTCTACTGGGATACCAACTGGAATTCGAGCAACCCGGCCGAGGCCTGGGAATCGATGGTGTCCCGCAAGTATGGTCTGGCCTGGTTGGAGGATTTCGCTTCCGCGCATGGCAAGCCCACCGCCTATTCCGAATGGGGCGTCGAAACCGACAACGCCGCTCCCTACCTGGCCAAGGTCAAGCAATGGTTCGACAGCCACAACGTCGTCTACCAGAGCTACTGGAACTCCGATGCCGCTTTCGAAGGCAAGCTGTCAGATGGCGGGCTGCCCGCTGCCGGTGATGCCTTCCGCAGCCTGTTCGGCACCACCGGTGGCGCCACCGACAATGGCGCTGGCGGCAAGGATACGGTCACCCTTGTGCCCTCGGTCGGCGGCTCGCCGAAACATCTGGTCACCGGCACGGCGGCTGCGGAGAATTGGAAAGGCACGACGGGCAACGACCAGTATACCTCCAACGGCGGTGGCGACACCATGACCGGTGGCGCCGGCGATGACATTTACATCGTCTCGGCCAGTACCGATCGGGTCGTCGAATTGACGGGCGGTGGCATTGATACCGTCAAGACCTGGCTGAACAACTACGTGTTGCCGGGCAACGTCGAGAACTTGCTGCTGGCCGGTCATGGCTGGACCACGGGCACGGGTAATGCGCTGGCCAATCGCATTACCGGCAATGATGCACGGAACACCATCGACGGCGGTGTCGGCAACGACTTCTTGACCGGCGGCGACGGCCAGGACAGTTTCATTATCCGCGCCGGTGAGGGCAGCGACACGATTGCGGATTTTCAGGTCGGCAAGACAGCCGGTGACTACATCCGGCTGGAGGGCTTCGGCTTCATCAGCTTCGATGCCGTATTGGCCGTCAGCACGCAGAATGGCGCGGATCTGCTGATCCGGCTTGGCTCCAGCCAGTCGCTGACCCTGCTCGGTACCCAGCGATCCGACCTGGTTGCGGAAAATGTCATCCTGCCGGTCGTGGCCCAGGTTCCGGTCGTGGTGCCGGCCACCCCCACCAGCACCATGGCCAAATCCTGGGTCGGGACCGTGGGCAATGACATCTACACATCGAGTGGTGCAGGTGACACCATCAAGGGCGGGTTTGGCGACGATTTCTACATCATTTCCGGTCTCACCGATCGGGTGGTCGAGTTGGCAAAGGGTGGGACGGATACCGTCCAGACCTGGATCAACCATTACGTGCTGCCCGACAATGTCGAGAACCTGAGCCTGACCGGCGCCGACTGGACCACGGGCACGGGCAATGCGCTGGCCAACCGCATCATCGGCAATGACGCTCCCAATACGATCGATGGCAGCGCCGGCGATGACACGCTGACAGGCGGAAAGGGCAACGATAGATTTATCCTGCGTGCCGGTGAAGGCAGCGATACCATCACCGATTTCCATGCCGGATCGGGGGCCGGCGATGTCATCCAGCTACAGGGCTTCCGGCTGTCCAGCTTCGAAGACATCGCCGCAGCGACCAGTCAGAAAGGCGGCGATGTCATCATCTCGCTGGGGGCCGGCCAGACGCTGACGCTGCAGCACACCACCATTGCCACCCTTCATGCCGACGACTTCATCTTCAATCCCGGCGCCTATGCCAGCGCCACGGCGAAGCAGATTTTCATCGGCACCTCGGCCGCGGAGAAGTGGAAGGGCACGGCGGGCAACGATCAGTACACCTCGAATGGTGGCAACGACACCATGGCGGGCGGTACCGGCGATGACACCTATGTCCTCTCCAGCGGTAGTGACCGTGTCGTCGAATTGCCCGGCGGCGGGATCGATACCGTCAGGACCTGGCTGGGCCGTTACGTGCTGCCGGGCAATGTCGAGAATTTGGTGCTGACCGGCCATGGCTGGACCACCGGCATCGGCAATGCATCGGCCAATCGCATCACCGGCAACGACGCGCCGAACACCATCGACGGTGGCGCCGGCGATGATATCCTGACCGGCGGGAGTGGCCGGGACACTTTCATCATGGGCCTTGGCGATGGCAGCGATATCATCACCGATTTCCAGACCAGAGCTTTGGCCGGAAACAACGGCGACCTTCTGAGGTTGGAAGGCTTCGGCCCCGGCGCGGCCCTCACCCATGTCGATGAATTATGGAAAATCACCACCACGGGCGGCGCCGTCACCATGCTCACCCTGACCGGCGTGACCGCGCTCAGCGCTGCGGATTACGTCTGGAGTTGATCTGCGAACAAGGGCTGCGGAAAATTCAGCCGGGCGAGACGGCGGTCGATGCCCGCTCCCGCTCCACCAGATGAGCCGCGGCGGCGGTCAGGCCGGTAAGCTGTGGGACCGCCACAGGCCGGCGCTGGCCAAGCGCCACGGTTCGCAGGAAGCCCAGCGCCCAGCCGAGATGCATGGCCATCATCGCCGGGCCGGAGGCCAGCAGCCAGGGATCGCCGCGCCGCATCGCCTGTACCGCGCCCCAGCCGAGGCAGGCGAGCGGATAGGCCAGCGTTACCGCGGCCGCCGCCGGCACCAGCGGTGCCGTGGCGAGACCGGCAGCACAGCCCAGCAGGGCCGCCACCGGCGCCATCTGCCGCGGCCTCGGCCGCAGACCATGCTTGCGCAGGGTGCGGGCGCGACCGCTGCCGTGCTTCATGTATTGCCTGGCCAAGGCACCGAGGCTGGTCCGGGGGAAATAGACGACCGGAGCATCGGCGCACATCCAGATGCGGCCGCTGGACAGGCTCGCCCGATGGTCCAGCTCGGCATCCTCGTTATGCGTGAAGCTTTCGTCGTAACCGCCGAGGGAGAGGAAGAAGGCCCGGTCGAAGGCGGCATGGTGGCCATGCTCGACGAAGCCGGAGGTGGTGCCGACCCGATGCGCCGAGCCGCCGTTGCCGAGCTTGCTCGATTGCGCGGCAGCGATCGCCCGCTGCAACCCCTTGCCGTCCCGTGCATGATTGCGCATCGGCACGACAACGGAGGTCGCGCCGGTGCGCAGCAACTCCGCCACGCAGCGCCGCACGAAATCGCCGGGATAGACGGCATGCGCATCGGCGCGGACCAGCACAGCGGCGCGCGGCGAGGCCTGACGGGCACCGAGGTTCATGGCGGCGGATTGAATGCGATGCGGGTTGAGGATCAGCCGCACCATCGGGTGCCGCGCGGTGAAGCCGGCGACGATGTCGGCGGTACGGTCGGTGCTGCCACCATCCACCACCAGGATCTCGCAGGCTTGCTCCGGCCATTGGCCGATCAGCGATTGCAGGCAGGCGGCGATATAGGCTTCCTCGTTCAGCGTGGGCACGATGATGGCGAGGAAGGGAGTGGCCCGATGCCATGGCCCGTCCTGGGCCGGCATCGTCTCCGTTGTGGCCGGCAGGGATGCGGCTTCGGCAGTCGCCATCTCAGCGGGGCGCATCGCTACGGCAGACCTTTCAACGGATGGCTGGCGCCGGGTTGGGTCGCTGCGCGGGGCCAAGGCGGGATGGAACCTCGAGGCGTCAGGTCGGCGGTGGTGCGCATCGGATCAGACGGCGCCGCGGCGCTGCAGCACGGCGGGGATGGTGCGCAGCATCAGCTTCACGTCGCCGGGGACGGACATTTCGTTGACGTAGCGGATGTCGAGCGCCACGCGCTCCGCATAGGTCGTCCGGCTGCGGCCGCTGACCTGCCATAGGCCGGTAATGCCGGGCCGCACCGAGACATAGGCGGCTCGGCCGGTCGGGCCGTAGTAGCGGGCCAGTTCCTCCGCCACGACCGGCCTCGGCCCGACCAGTCCCATTTCGCCACGCAGCACGTTGAAGAACTGCGGCAACTCGTCGAGGCTGGTGGCGCGAAGGAACCGACCGATGCGGGTCACCCGGGGGTCATGCGCCACCTTGCGGCGTTCGGCCCATTCGCGAGCGAATTCAGGGTGTTCTGCGAGGTATCGCGTCAATGCCGCATCGGCATCGGGCACCATCGAGCGGAATTTGAGGCAATCGAATTCGCAACCACGAAGGCCGATACGGCCATGACGAAACAGCGCCGGCCCGCCATCGAGCCGAACCAACGCAGCAATGACCACCATGACTGGTAGGATAAACATCAACAAAGCAATGGATATCGTGATGTCGAGGTGCCGCTTAAAAAACCGGACATTTCCGGTATTGATGGTGCGGAATGTCCAGAGACCACGCTGGGATGCTGCAGAAGTGTTGACTGGACCGAACTGAAACACTTCGCGCATCCCCTTTTGAGAGCGTGTACCGATGCCCTGCTGGCGCGGTTTGCATTTTGCGGGCAGCCAAGGTTTCTAGTCACAGGAACGATTAGTAAGTATATTAATAAAAAAATAACGCAATATTTCTGTAAATCCACTGATAGTAGTTGTACGATATGTGTTTCCACTTAAAAAAAATATGCTATACAATAATTCAACTAAAAGTATTTAAAATTATATAATATATACAAATGAATCCGTGTTTTGTTTCGATATCTCGAATTAATAATGATCGCAAATTCGGGTTCTACCTTAGGTTGCTGGTTCGGCGGATCGATGCACGTTCGGTCCCATGACGTGTCGCTGGCTGAGACAATATGAGACGCATGCGCCGCGATGACGCGGCTGTCCCGTGCCGGCACCGCGCCACGCAGCCGCCATGTTTCTGCTGCGCTTCCGACCCGATCTGTCCCTAGTGAGACGCTGGGTAAGACTTCGTTGACGCCCAGGCGTCATAAGAAGACTGCCTCGCGTAGACCGCCGCATGCCGCTGCGGGACAACCAGGATCGGAGCCATCATGGACGTCCGCACGTTTCTGCTCGCCGCGGCTCAGGATCCTGCCGTCGTCATGCATTGCCGCCAGACCCTGGATGGCAGCCGGCTCTGCCAATCGGTCGAACTGCATCGCCCCGGCGGCACCGTCTGGGAAGCCTATGCGCGGGCCATCCAGCTTCCCGCCGAAGCGGGGCCGCGCGCCCGCCTGCTGCTCGATGCCACGGTCGTCCTCGACCTGGCCGCCGGCGCTGTCGCTGCCGCCGATACCGCGCGCCAGGCCCGCGGCTTTGCCGTCGATCAGCTCACCCTGGCCGCCCAGAGCTATGACCGGCACCTGCCGCCGGCCGCCCGAGGCTGATCAGCAGCCGCCGCAGGACCAGCAGGTAGGACAACGCCTCCACCGCATACAGCGCGACATAGCCCGCCAGGAACCAGATGAAGGGCAGCCGCAGCACGGTGGCCAGCGCGACGAAGACCAGCATGGCGCCGAGGGTCGCCGAGGCCCGCCGGGCCAGCGGCGCCAGGACGCCCAGCGCCGCCAGCAGCCCGCCGCAGACGGTCTGCACCAGCATCAGCCCCAGCATCGCCGCGAAGATCCAGCGCTGCCCTGGTGAGACGACATCGGCCCGGCCGAGCAGCAGGCCGAATAATTCATGCCCGAAGACCAGGATCACCGCCGCGGCGCCCGACGCGGGGATCGCCCCGAGCAGGAAGGCCAGCCGTACCCCGCGCCGCAGTGCCGGCGCGTCGCCGGCATGGAAGGCCTTGGTCTGTTGCGGCAGCAAGGTATCGGTCACGGTCAGGTAGGCGGTCACCGCGAAACGGGTCACCTTGTAGAACATGTCGAAGGCGACCACCGCCACGGCATCGCCGCCCATCGCGGGGATGGCGTAGTAGGGGTGGATGTAGATCAGGAATTCGGCCAGGGCGAGCGCGGCGGAGGCGCCGAGCGTGGCGATATCGGCCCGCAGCACCGCCAGCCCTGGCCGCCACCGCGCCAGGCCGAAACTGCCGAAGATCCGCCGCGCGGCCACCCACAGCACCGCCAGCCCGGCCAGCCACAGCAGCGGGAAGGCGATCGCATAGGCCAGCAGCGGCATGCCGGCGACCAGCGCCCCGGTCAGCACCAGCAGCACCGCGCGGCGCAGGAAATCCACCAGTTCGGTCAGCAGGAAGCGGTCGCAGGCATTCAGCGCGGCGCGCAGCACCATCCAAGGCAGCGGCATGACCGCGCCGAGGAACAGCAGCAGATTGGCCAGCCGATAATCGGGGTTGCCCAGCCCCGCGCCCCAAATCGCCGCGGCAAAAATCGCGGTGACCGCCAGCGCGACGCCGGCGTAGCACCAGAAGGTCGCCACCACCGCATCGCCCAGCGCCGCCTGTTGCAGCTTGTGCGGCGCGAGGAAATCCTGCCGCAGCCGGCCGAACAACCGGATCGAGATGCCGAGGTCGAACTGCAGCACCAGCGCCGCCAGCGCCAGGATGCCGGCGAGGAAGGCGTAATTCCCGAGCCCGACCAGCCGCACCAGCGCATAGGCCAGCAGGAAGGTCCAGGCGGTCGCCAGCACGGTATTCGTGGCCTTCACCGCGAAGAGCAGCAGCGCCACCGGCGGCCGCCGGCCTTTCATCGTCGGCCGCCGGCCTGTCATCGCCGGCCGGTCAGCCGCAGCACGCAGTCCCGGCCCCGGTGCATGGCCGCCTGCAACGCCGCCCGCACCAGGCGTGCCGGCCCCAGCAGGGCGCGCGGCAAGCCAGGCGTCCGCAGCTTGCTGACCGCGGAGGTCGCCGTGGCCGCCGGTGCGAGGTCGAGCAGGATGCCCTCCGCCAGGGCGCGCGCCGACCATTCGATATCCTCGGCCTCGTCCCAGGCGACATGCTCATGCAACGGGCAGCGGGCGTGGACGTCCTTGCGGACGAAGAAGACCCCGCCATCCACATAGGGCGGCCCCTGGTCGAACAGCGCCAGGTAGCGCGCGACGGGCATCCGCCGCAGGCTGCTCGGCGCCAGCAACGGCACCCGGCCCGGCAGGCCGCTGTCATGCACGCCGAGCGAGAGGTAATCCTCCGGCCCATGCCGCCCCGCGACGAAGACCCGTGGCGAGGCGATCTCGAATTCCACCGGCACCTGCGCCAGGCAATCCGGGGCGAGCAGGATCCGGGTATGCAGGATGGCGATGCGCGGCCCGCGCAGCGCCCGGATCAGATCGTTCTTCTTCCGCCCGATCATCACCCGCGGCCCGGGCGGCATGTCGAAGGTGCGGTAGCGCACGCCGGGATAGCCAGTCAGGCAATCCTCGGCCCCGGCCGGGCCGCTCACCATGATCTCGCCGCCCATCGCCAATTCAGGCTGGCGCAGCAGCGCGTCCAGGCAGGCCCGCAGCCGGGGCAGCTCGGCCTCCTGGCCGGAGAAGACCACGCCGGCGCTCCAGCCCATAGGGGTCGGCGGCCGGGTCCGCACCAGCTCGATCTCGCCACCCGGGATATCCAGCCGGACCAGCTCGGCATCCTGCGCCAGCAGCTTGAAGACCCATTGCCGGACCAGCTTGGCGGAGACGAAGCGCGGCCCGAGATCGAAGGTATTCGGCGAACGATCCCGCACCAGCAGGGTCCCGCCGGGCGCCAGCGCCCAGATGCCGTATTTAAGCGCATGCGGCAGCAGGTTGCGGTATTGCAGCCGCGCCGTATCGATGACCACGCGGCCGAGCCCCTGCCGGGCCCGCAGCCCGGCCAGGTCGCCGGGCCGCGCGACGAGCAGCTCAGCCGGCGGCGATGGCATCGCGCGCCCAGGGCCGGAAGCTGGCGAAATCGTGGAAAACCCCGTCCACCCCGTCGATCGCCGCCGCGCCGGGTGTGTCCTCGTGCAGCTTCTGGAAGGTCGCGGCATTCAGCACCTGGCGGCAGCCGATCACGTCGCAGGGCGCATCGCCGATCATCCAGACCCGGTCC
>JAQGIA010000672.1 GCA_028291445.1 Belnapia sp. | reverse complement strand
CGCCGCCGCCGGCGATGACCTCGGTGACCTCTCCGCCCGGACGGGCATCGCCACCGACAAGTTGCAGGCGTGGCAGGAAATGGCCATGCGCGCCGGCATGGAAGGCACTGTGCTCACCGCGGCAGGGGGTCGGACAATGAGCCGGGATTCGCCGGACTACTTCCGTGGGCAGATTTTCGCGCTGCAGACCGGTGACGCCCTGGCCCTGGCGGTGAGCTCGATGCGCGATGGTGTGGCCATCGAAAGGTCCGCAGATCTGCTCGACCAGGCGCTGCATGCCCTCATGGCCGGAACGCCGAAGGCGCTTGCCCTGATCGAGCGGGAGGGTAATCCCGAAGCCGCCGCGGGCTTCGAGGCTTGCATCGAGGAACTGATCGCGAACGCACGGGAGACGCTGCGCTTCAAGGTTTGATCTCCCCAATCTCGGGGAGCGCAAGGACCCGCAGCCGTGGGGCTCCTGGCCTACCCTAAGCCGGCCGGGTGAAGGCTCCCGAAACGATCTGAGGGAGCGGCGGAGGATGGATGATGGGGCACAGTGTGGGGGCTGGCGATGTGCCCCCGGTGTGCCCCCCCGCGCTTGAGAAGTGGTGGGCGCCGTTGGATTCGAACCAACGACCCGCTGATTAAGAGTTGCCTGACCGAAGCCGTAGCCTTGCCATGGCGTCGACCCCTGCACTCCACGCGTCTTCAGCAGAGCGATAGGTGGTCTCTGCTGTCCGAAATGGGCCCGTATGGACAGAGCCGTAGATGACCCATACCCATGGGGTGGGAGGGCGGCCTGTTCGCTCGGCGCGCACATAGAATTCTTGGGCCTCGCCCCTGATGTGATCGCCCACGCTACCGCTGCCCATCGTTGCCCTCTGGTCAAATGCAAACGTCACTCAGTCGCATCTCTATCCCTAATGATGCATTTTCGTGGGGTGAAGTCCTTGCCGGCGCCCCGGCAGCGGAATGGTGCAACCAGTCGTTGGCGGAGTGTGGGGGTGATTGTGGGAGTTAGGCCACGTGAGCGGCCTGAAACCGGCCTAGAAGCTTGGGTAGTGGTGTCCGCGGCGGGATTCGAACCCGCGACCCCAAGATTCATCCCACTTCGGCTTTCGCCGCCGCCCCATGCAGGGCGTTCGTGGTCTGGACTGTCCCTTCGCCCTAGACCGAGGTCCTTAGGCGCTGCCCATCCAGTCTCTACACCTTCCCGCACCGGGGACCGGCAGGGGCTTGGCTCGGGATTGGCTTGGCCGAGTGGCCGAGGCTTTCCCCGAATTTGAGCAGATCCGTTGCGCGGTTTCCCCTCGCAACGCCCAGTTGAAGCAACAAGGAATCTTGTGCGCTATCCTGCTGCGCCACGCGGACCATGGCACCCAACGGCCCCCTGTCTACCACCATGCGCGCCGCCCCTCAACACGCTGCGGCCCGACCGGGCGCCTCCGGCACCGCGCGAAACCAACGCTGACGCTACTCGGCCCGGATCCCGGCACTGCGCACCAGCGCCTCGGTTCGCGCCATGTCCTCGCGCAGGAAGGCGCCGAACTCGGCCGGCGTACCGCCGATGATCTCGGCGCCGAGGTCGAGCAGCCGGGCCCTGCCCTCCGGCGTGCCGACGATGGCGAGGATCTCGCGGTTCAGCCGCTCGGCCACCGCCTGGGGCAGCCCGGCCGGGCCTATCACCGCATACCACTCGACCACCTCGAAGCCCGGGATGGCCGCCTCGGCGATGGTCGGCAGGTCCGGCGCATAGGCCTGGCGCGTCGCCGCCGTCACCGCCAGCGCCCGCACCTGGTCGGCGCGCACGAAGGGCAGGGTCGAGCTGGCATTGCCGAACATGAGCTGCAATTGCCCGCCGACCAGGTCGGCCAGCGCCGGCCCGCCGCCCCGGTAGGGCACGTGCACCATCTCGATTCCCGCCGCCTGCTTGAACATCTCGCCCGAGAGATGCACGGAGGTGCCGATCCCCGGCGAGCCATAGGCCAGCCCGCCCGGGTTCGCCTTGCCATAGGCGATCAGTTCCGCCACCGAGCGCACCGGCAGCGTCTTGTTCACCACCAGGATATTGGCGACGTTGGCGAGGTGCAGGATGGGCGCGACGTCGTTCACCGGGTGATAGGGCTGGCGGGTCAGCAGCGCCGCGGTGATCAGCGTGCTGATGGTGATGCAGATGGTATGACCATCGGGGGCCGCCCGCAGCGTCTCCACCACGCCGACTGCCCCAGCGCCGCCGCTGCGGTTCTCGATCACCACCGGCTGGCCGAGCGCCGCGCCCAGCGGCGGGGCGATGAAGCGAGCCAGGATATCGGTGGTGCCGCCGGGCGGAAACGGGATCACCAGGCGGATCGGCCGGTTCGGCCAGGCCGGCTGGGCCAGCGCCGGTCGGGCCAGCGCCGGTGCCGCGAGTGCCGCCACCATGAGTCCGCGCCGTTTCATGCCTCGCATCCTGCATCCTCTCCCGGTTTGCCGCGCAGCCTAGGCAAGACCACGGACGAGGCCAAGCGAGGTCGATGCTACATCAGAATCCATTGGCAAAGGCTTACCGCAAGGGCGCGATCGCAGTTGGCAGACCGACCGCC
>JAQGIA010000668.1 GCA_028291445.1 Belnapia sp. | reverse complement strand
GCAGCGCCATGAACACGTCCTCCCGCCACCTTCCCCGCATAGGCGATGACCGCGATCACCGCCGAGACCGAGATCAGCAGCGCCACCGCCGCCGTCGCCGCGAAGGGCCAGTTCGAGACCACCATCGCCTGCTGCCAGACCATCGCCGGCAGATAGACCAGCCGCTCGCCGCCGATGACCGACTGGCTGATGAAGGCGGTGGTAGATGAGGCGAAGACCAGCAGGCACCCCGCCGCGATCCCCGGTGCGGCCAGCGGCACCACCACCCGGAACAGCGTCCGCCAGGGCGAGGCGCCGAGCGAGGCGCTGGCATCCATCAAATTGGGGTCGATGCGCGACATCACCGACAGCAGGGGCAGCAGCAGCAGCGGCATCTCTATCTGTGTCAGCGAGATCACCAGCCCCAACTCGGTTTGCAGCAGCCGCAGCGGATCGGCCACCAGGCCGAGCCCCATGACAAGCTGGTTCACAACCCCCTCGCGGCCCAGGATCACGATCCAGGCGAAGGTGC
This sequence comes from Belnapia sp., assembly GCA_028291445.1. Taxonomy (GTDB): domain Bacteria; phylum Pseudomonadota; class Alphaproteobacteria; order Acetobacterales; family Acetobacteraceae; genus Belnapia. The sequence goes on along the minus strand of JAQGIA010000668.1, from coordinate 4,396 downwards.
GCACCACCACGCTGGTTAGCAGCGGCATCACCACCACGAACAGCAGCACCCGCTGCCAGCGTGGCGAGGCCGCCCGGTAGACCAGCGCCAGCGGGAAGCCCAGCAGCAGGGTCGCCGCCACCGTCTTCAGCCCGAGCAGCAGCGTGTCGGCGATGACCTTCCAGTGGAAGGCATCGCCGAGGAAACGCCGCCACTGGCCGAAGCCCAGCACCGTCATGCGGTCATCGGCGTAGAAGGAGACCGCGAACAGCATCAGCAGCGGCGCCACGAAGAAAGCCGCATAGGCCAGACCCAGGGGCACCGCGAGCCCCCAGCTCGACTTCATTTGGCCATCTCGCGGTTGAAGCGCTCGATCCAGCCGCCGCGCAGCGGATTGATCTTCGACCAGTCATGGGTGTTGAAGCTGGACATCTCGGCCAGGCTCTTCATCGGCAGCCCGGCGCCCAGCGGCACCTCGGTATTCACCGGCACGAAGTTGTAGGGCGCCTTCTGCAGCGCATCCTGCACCGCCTTGCCCACCACGATGTCGATGTATTTATAGGCGTTCTCGATGTTGTCGCAGCCCTTGGCGATATGCAGCGTGGTGAAGAAAGCCGTCGCTCCGGTGGAGGGCACCGCGAATTCGATGTCGACGCCGCGGTCCTTCAGGGTCGTGACCGTCTGGGTATTGGTATAGATCACGTCGCACTGGCCCTGCTGGAACAGCCCGGGCAGCGCCGCCGGCGAGCTCACCGCGGCGATCTTCGGCAGCACCTTCTTCAGCTCGACCAGCGCCGGCTCGATATTGGTCTCGCTGCCGCCGAAGACTTTTGCCAGTTCGATCAGGCTGACGGTGCCGAAGGTCGTGCCGAAGCCGGTGAGCCCCAGGCGCGAAACCCAGGGGTCCTTCAGCAGGTCGGCATAGCCGGTCGGCTTCGGCAGCTTCTTCGGGTTATAGGCGATGCCCACCACCTGGGCATTGCAGCCGACGCCCCATTCATCCACCAGCATGCCCGGCAGCAGCGCCTTGTTGGTCAGCTTCGAGACATCAAATTTCTCGAACATCCCGCGGTCGATCGCAGTGATGCGCGGCCCGGGGTCCAACACGAAGCAGTCGAAGGGCGGGGCGCCGCGGCTGGCGGCGAATTTGGCGATCTGGTCGACCGCGAACAGCGCCTGCATCTCCAGCTCGATATTGTGCTGGCGCTTCAGCGGTGGCGCCACCAGCTCGCGGAAGGCTTCCTCCCAGGCGCCGGGATAGATCGCCGCGGTCACGCTGGTCGCGCGCTGCGCCCTGGCGCCGGACGACAGGCCGAGGGCGGGCGCGGCAAGGCCGGCCAGCAGCGCGGCGCGACGGGTGATGGTTGGGGACATGATCATTCCTCCTCAGCCCCGGAACGGGGAAACAGCGTTGGCCGGGCGCCCGGCAGCAGGCCGCAGAAGGCCTGGTCGCCGAGGTCGCGGATGGCACCCAGCCGCGGCTCGACCAGCCGCAGCGGGACGCCGGCCTGGGTGCGCGCCTCGCGGATGGTCTGGCCGCCCAGCGGCAAGGCGAGGCCAAGCTCCACCGGAAAGCGGTCCGGCCCCGCCTCGTCCGACAGGATGAGTTGTTCGGGCCGCACGGTCAGCAAAGCCGGCCCCGGCGGCGGCGGCGCCTCGGTGGGCACCGCCAGATGCGTGCCATCCGGCAGGCGGATGCGGGCCATGCCATGCTCCACCCCCAGCAGCAGGCAGGGCAGCCGGTTGGTGGTGCCGATGAAGCCGGAGACGAAGAGCGTGGCGGGCCGGTCATAGACCGCGACCGGGGTGTCGAGCTGCTCGATCCGCCCGCCCCGCATCACGGCGATCCGGTCGGCCACGCTCATCGCTTCGTCCTGGTCATGCGTCACCAGGATCGCGGTGAGGCCGAGCTGGCGCTGCAGCCGCTTGATCTCGATCTGCATGTCGAGCCGGAGCGAGCGGTCGAGCGCGGCGAAGGGCTCGTCCAGCAGCAGGATCGAAGGCTCGATCGCCAGCGCCCGCGCCAGCGCGACCCGCTGCTGCTGGCCACCCGAGAGCTGCCGCGGCGCGCGGTCCCGCATCGCGCCGAGCTGGACCATCTCGAGCAACTCGGCGACCCGCGTGGCGATCCGCGCCTTGGGCTCGCGCCGTGCCTGCAGCCCATAGGCGACGTTGTCCGCCACGCTCATATGCGGGAACAGCGCGTAATTCTGGAAGACGATGCCGACCTGCCGGCGGTTCGGGGGCAGGTCGTCGATCGCCGCGCCATCGATCAGTACCTGGCCCGCGGCCTGGCGGGCGAAGCCGGCGACGGTCCGCAGCAGGGTGGTCTTGCCGCAGCCCGAGGGGCCGAGCAGCGCCAGGATCTCCCCCGGCCGCACGCTGATATCGACCGCATCCAGCGCGGTGAAGGCGCCATACCGCACCGTCAGTCCGAGCACGTCGAGCGTATGGCCTCGCGGCGGCAACGGGACAGCGGCCGTGGGATCGGAAGCGGGAAAGGGCGGCACGGCATTCTCCGGGAGCGCGTGCATGACGCAATCCTCGTGCCAGGAAAGATGGCACAGGCCCAACGACTGCCATGCCACCTGCATTGCCTATTAATGCGGTATCGGCAGCGGCGATTGCCGTAAAACAACGCAGGTGCCGCCCGGTTTGCCGGTGCCGCGACCCGTGTCATCCTGCGCGCAATGCCGCGTGACACCCCGATTCAACCCGGCCGCCACCAGCGGTCCGACGGCGCCTTCGAGCTCGGCTTCGCCACCTCGGCCCGCGGCACGGTGCTGCGCCACCTGTTCCAGCAGGCGCCGCTCCGCATCCTCTTTCCCGACCCCGAGCCGGGCGAGCCGCCCACTGCCGCGCTGCTGAACTGCGCCGGCGGGCTGGCCGGCGGCGATGCGCTCCGACAGGCGGTGACCTTGGAGGCCGGCGCGCAGGCCACGCTCAGCACCGCGGCAGCGGAGAAGATCTACCGCAGCCTGGGTCCGGAGACCCGGATCGAGACGCGTCTTTCCCTCGGCGCCGGTGCCTGGCTGGAATGGCTGCCGCAGGAGACCATCCTGTTCGACGGCGCCCGCATGGACCGCCGCATGCGGGCCGAACTCGCCCCGGGCGCACGGCTGCTGGCGGCCGAGATGCTGGTCTTCGGCCGCGCCGCGCGGGGCGAAACCATGGCCACGGGGTCGGTCTTCGACGCTTGGCGGCTGCATGGCCCGGACGGGCTGCTCTGGGCCGATGCACTGGCGCTCGACCCCGCCAGCCTTGCCGCCCCCTTCGGTTTTGCGGGTGCCGAGGCGCTGGCGACGCTGCTGCTGGCCGCGCCCGGCGAGGCGGATGCCACGCTGACCGGCTGGCGCGACCTGCTGCGCGGGCTGCCCGAATACGCCCCGGGTGCCATGACCATTCCCCGCCCCGGCCTGCTGCTCGCCCGCTGGCTCGGCCGCGCCACCGCGGTGCGCCGGGCGGCGGGGGCGGCAATCGTCGCATTGCGGGCCGCCGCGCTTGGCCAGCCGCCGCGACTGCCTCGGCTGTGGACGACATGAGGCGCGCCGGGCCATGATCCCACCGATACCCACGAGGCCCGCATGAACCTGACGCCGCGCGAGAAGGACAAGCTGCTGATCGCCATGGCGGCCAATGTGGCCCGCCGCCGGCTGGACCGCGGCGTGAAGCTGAACCACCCGGAGGCGGTGGCGCTGATCACCGATTTCGTGGTCGAAGGCGCCCGCGACGGCCGCAGCGTGGCGGAGTTGATGCGCGACGGCGCCACGGTGATCACCCGCGCGCAGGTGATGGAGGGCATCCCTGAGATGATTCATGAAGTCCAGGTGGAGGCGACCTTCCCCGATGGAACGAAGCTCGTGACGATCCACGAGCCGATCCGATGATGCCCCGTCGCGGAGCGATGCTGTGATTCCTCGTCGCGGAGCGATGCTGTGATTCCTCGTCGCGGAGCGATGCTGTGATGCCCAGTCGCGGAGCGATGCCATGATACCCGGCGAGTTGTTTCCTGCTGCCGGCGAGATCGTACTGAACGCCGGTGCCGACAGCATCGAATTGGAAGTCGGCAATACCGGCGACCGCCCGATCCAGGTCGGCAGCCACTACCATTTCGCCGAAACCAACCCGGCGCTGCGCTTCGACCGCGCCGCCGCCCGTGGCCGCCGGCTGGATATCGCCGCCGGCACCGCGGTGCGCTTCGAGCCGGGCCAGACCCGGACCGTGCCGCTCATCCCCTTTGGCGGCAAGCGGCTGGTGCATGGCTTCCGCGGCGAGACGGAAGGACAGGTCTGATGCCCGCCCGGATTTCCCGCGCCGGCTATGCCGGCATGTATGGCCCGACCGTGGGCGACCGGCTGCGCCTGGCCGATACCGACCTCATCATCGAGGTGGAGAAGGATTTCACCACCTATGGCGA
>JAQGIA010000662.1 GCA_028291445.1 Belnapia sp. | reverse complement strand
CGGCGCAGGAAGGGGCTGTCCTTTGGGCTGGCCGCGCCCATCACCACATGGTTGCCGCCGCCGGTACCGACATGGCGGCCGTCCAGCATGAATTTCTCGGCGGCCAGGCCAAGCTGGCGGGCTTCCTCGTACAGCACCTCGGTGCGGCCGACATGCTCGGACCAGCCGGTGCTGGGATGGATGTTCACCTCGATCACCCCTGGGTCGGGGGTGACGGAGAAGCTCTGCAACCGCTCGTCGCGCGGCGGCAGGTAGCCTTCCAGCACCACCTTGCGGCCGGTCTCCGCCGCGGTCGCCTCGATGGCGGCGGTCAGGTCGAGCCAATCCTCCACCGCGGTCAGCGGCGGGTAGAAGATGTGGATCTTGCCGCCGCGGGCTTCCACGGCCAGCGCGGTGCGGACCAGGCCGGGCTCGCCCTTGCCGACTTCCGGCAGCGCCTGCTGCACCGGGCGGAAGGCTTCGGTACCGACGCCCATGGTGCTGTCCGACCGCAGCCGCTCGAAAGCCTGCTGCGGCGAAAGCCGCGCCAGCGCGTCATGCGGCGGCAGCGGCTCCTTCGGGGCGAAGGGGTCGGCCTCGAGGCTCGGCTCGATCGTCGCCGGATCGGCCCAGGGCAGGCTTTCCAGCGGCAGGCGGAGGCCGATCGGGCTGTCGCCGGGCACCAGGAACAGGGTGTCGTCGCGGAAGAACCAGCGGCCGGATTGCCAGCGGCGCTCGCCATCCTGCATCACCCGGCGCAGCGGCAGCACGCTGCCGACCGAGGCGGCGAGGCCCTGGCCGAAGACCTTGGCCAGCCGGGCGCGCTCCAGCGGGTCGCGCAGCTTGGCTTCCTCGACCACGACATTGGCCGGCAGCCGCTTCTCCTTCCACAGGTAGTAGTGGATGTCCTCATGCGCCGGGCTGACCAGCGCCGGGTCGACCTGCAGGCGCTCGGCCAGCATGGCGGCGAAGCCGGCGGCATCCGCGGCGGTCGCGGTATCGGTGTCGTCGTCGGAGGCCAGCAGCGCCGGGTCGCGCCAGGCCGGCTCGCCGTCGCGGCGCCAATGCGCATGCAGCGCCCAGCGCGGCAGCTGCTCGCCGGGGTATTGCTTGCCCATGCCGTATTGCAGCGCGGCGCCGGGCGCCCAGAGCCCGGCCAGGCGGCGCAGCAGGCGGCCGGCATAGATCCGCTTGGTCGGACCCATGGCATCAGTGTTCCACTCCGGCGCGTCCATGTCGTCGGCGGCGATGAAGGTGGGCTCGCCGCCCATGGTCAGCCGCACGTCGCCGGCGGTCAGCGCCCGGTCCACCGCCACGCCCCGGGCCAGGATGTCCTGCCACTGGCGTTCCGAATAGGGCTTCGTCACCCGCGGCGTCTCCCGCACGCGGGTCACCGACATGGCGAAGTCGAAGGTGGTCTCGGCCTTCTCGGCCAGGCCGCTGATGGCCGCCGCCGAGGCGGGCTCGGGGCTGGCGGCCAGCGGGATATGGCCCTCGCCGGCCATCAGGCCGGAGGTGGCGTCGAAGCCGACCCAGCCGGCACCGGGGAGGTAGACCTCGGCCCAGGCGTGCAGATCGGTGAAATCCGTGGTGGGGCCGGCCGCGCCGGTGACCGGCTTCTGGTCGGCGACGAGCTGGATCAGGTAGCCGGAGACGAAGCGGGCGGCATAGCCGAGGTGGCGCAGCGCCTGCACCAGCAGCCAGGCGCTGTCGCGGCAGGAGCCCTGGCGGTTGCCCAGGGTTTCCTCGGGCGTCCAGACGCCGGGTTCCATGCGCACCACATAGGCGGTGCGTTCCTGGACCATGCGGTTGAGCCCGACCAGCATGTCGATGGTGCGCTGCTTTTCGCGCGGCACTTCGGCCAGGAACGCCGCAAGCAATGGCCCGGCCGGCGCCTTGCGGCGGAAGGGGGCGAGTTCCTGCTCCAGTACCGGGTCGTAGGCGAAGGGCGTGGTGGGGGACCAGTTCTCCGCCTCGGGTTCGAGGAAGAAGTCGAAGGGGTTGATCGTGGCCATGTCGGCCACGAGGTCCACGGTGACGTCGAAATGGGTGACGCGCTCAGGGAAGACCACCCGCGCCAGGTGATTGCCCTGCGGGTCCTGCTGCCAGTTCAGGAAATGCGGCTTGGGCTCGATGGTCAGCGCATAGCTGACGATCGGGGTGCGGGCATGCGGCGCCGGGCGCAACCGGATGGTCTGCGGTCCGAGGGTGATGGCCCGGTCGTAGCGGTAGCTGGTCCGATGGTTGAGCGCGACGTGGAGCGGCATGCGGAATTCCGGGTCCGGAGGGGGACGGTTGGGCCTCGCTTACAGCAAAGCCGTGCATTGCGCAGGCCCGGCGTGATCGCGGAGGTGCCATGCGGAGCGTTATTGCATCGTGGCCCGCCTCATGGCGGCCTCGCCGTAACCTGGCCCTGCCTCATTGCGGCCTGGTCAGGCCGGGCGTCCTGGCGACATCCCCGAGCGCAGCATGTTCCCGGATGATCTGCGCCGCCATGGCTGGTCCTTCCTCCACCCGCCAGGCCTCCACCCGCCAGGCCTCCACCCGCCAGCTTGCGCCCTGGGCTTGCGCGAGCTGGCCGAAAGCCGGGGACCGGGCGGCGGCGAGAAAGACGGCGGAGAGCCGGGCGAGCCGATCGGCCGGAATGCCGTTGGGCGCGATGAGGCCCCATCAGATGGTGACCGCATGGTCAACCAGGCCGATGCTGCCCAGGCCGGAGGCAGCCGGCAGATCCGGGTGGTCCTCCTCGGTCGTCAGCAGCAGGCATCTGGCGGTCGCCGCCCGCACCGCCGGCATCGCACCCACCACCGAGCCGCGGTAGAAGCTGATGTCGCGGCCGAGGAAGGCCGGCAGGGTCTGGCCGGCGCCCTGGAAGGGCAATGTGGTCATGTTCAGGTCGAGCCTGCGCAGGATGCGCTCCACCCCGGGATGCACGGCGCCGCCCAGCCCCTCGTTGTCCCAGGGATACTCGCCTGGCCTGGCGCGGATGGCGGCGATGAATTCGGCCAGGTTGGCGGCGGGGAAGTCCTGCTGGCGCTCGGGGAAGCTTTGCGCGGCGGCGGGCTGGGCGGACAACAGCAGGCTGGCGGCCAAGGCGGCGAAGACGCTCGGACGACGGATCATGCGACTGGCCCCTCCCGGCGGGCACCGTCCGGATGCAATCCAGGGGCCAGTGGCAACTACGGCGGCTGGCGCCTTGCCAGCGCGGATAGCTTGGCGCCTTGCCAGCGCGGGTGCCCCGGCCATACTCGGGCCTCGCTTCCCGAGGGATCCCCATGCCGCTGATCGACCTATCGCGCGAGATCACCCACAAGATGCCGCGGTTGCCGAACCATCCGATGGTCATCGTCTCCGACTTCACCACGCATGAGGAAAAGCGCGAGGTGGACGGCTACGTCTTTTCCTCGGCCGTGGTCTCGCTGAACATGGGCGACCATTCGGGCACGCATGTGGATGCGCCACGGCATTTCGACGAGAAGCCCGGTGCCGCGGGCATCGACGAGATGCCGCTCGAGAATTTCTTCACCGAGGCGGTCTGCCTCGACCTCTCGCACAAGCCGCTGAAGTCCGACATCAGCATCGCGGACCTGCAGGCCGCGGAGGCAGCCGCCGGCGTCGAGATCCGCCGCGGCGACACGGTCCTGCTGCACATGGACCACTACCGCCGCACCTGGGGCACCGAGGGCTACATCACCGACTTCCCCGGCCTGACCAAGGCGAGCGCCACCTGGCTCGGCGAGAAGGGGATCATGATGTTCGGCGTCGAGGCGGCCAGCCCGGGCCGCCCGGGGCGTAGCAATTTCGAGGTCCACCACGTCTGCCGCGACATGGGCTTCACCCATATGGAAGGGCTGGTGAACCTCGACAAGCTGGTCGGCAAGGGGCGGTTCCGCTTCATCGGCTTCCCGCTGAAGATCAAGGGCGGGAGCGGCAGCCCGATCCGCGCCGTGGCCTGGCGGGAGGATTAGCGCGCGATCGTCCGAGGCGGAAGCGCCGCAGGACGTGGGTCACGCGATACGACGATAGGCCAGACCATGATCGGCGCTTCTGCCGGCGCGGACCCTTCTGGCGGCGCGGATCATGGTCTAGCGCGGTGCGCGGCATGGGTGGCGATATCGGCCATGCCGGGCAGCAATTCGCCGGTCATGGTGGGGGCAGCCGCTGGCCTCGCCGCAGCCTTCCTGCCCGGTGTCATCCACCACCCGCACCAGCAGGGTTACCGTCTCGCTCGCCCGCCGCATCGGGTGACGCAGCGGCAGGCGAGCGGCCAGGGCTCGGCGGCGATG
>JAQGIA010000643.1 GCA_028291445.1 Belnapia sp. | reverse complement strand
AAGCGGCTTCGCCTTGCGGCAGACGCGGGTCTCCCGCACGATGCATGGCCCGGCGCCGCAGCCGGCCCCGCCCGACTGTCACCACACCCGGCTTCGCCGGCCGGCCTGCGATGGGAATTCCGTGATGTCCTCAGCCATGAAAATCGCCAGCAGCGACATGTCCGATGCCGAATGGCAGACCCGCTGCGACCTCGCCGCCCTTTATCACGTCTGCCACGACCTCGGCTGGACCGACCTGATCAATACCCACATGTCCGCCCGCATCCCCGGCGAGCCGGAGCATTTCCTGATCAACCGCTACGGCGAGATGTTCGACGAGGTCACCGCCTCCTCCCTGGTGAAGATGGACCTCAAGGGCAATGTCATCGGCGACCAGGGCCGCTACAACGCCGCCGGCTTCACCATCCACAGCGGCGTCTACATCGGCCGGCCGGACGCCAATTGCGTGCTGCACACCCATACCCGCGCCGGTGGCGGCGTCTCGCTGATGAAGCGCGGCCTGCGCCCGATCAGCCAGGATGCGCTGCACGTCTACGACGAGGTGGTCTACCACGAATACGGCGTGCCGACCTCGCAGGAGGAATGCGACGCGCTGGCCGAATCCTGCAAGGCCGGCACCTGCGTCGTGCTGCTCAACCACGGCCTGCTCACCCTGGGCGAGACCATCCACGGCGCCATGATGCGGCTGTACATGCTGGAGCGCGCCTGCGAACTCGAGCTGATGGCCCGCCAGCTCGATGAGCCGCCGGTCGAGATCGCGCCGCATGTCATCGAACGCGCCGCGGCGCGGATGAAGAAGATCCGCGCCACCCCGGAATACGGGCTGATGGAGTTCCAGGGCCTGGTTCGCACCGTCGACCGCAAGGGCGCCAAGTACCGGTGCTGACCATCTACGGCTGCCTTCGCTCGCGCGCCTCGCGGAATGTCTGGCTGGCCGATGAGATCGGCCTGCCGTACCGCCATGTCCCGGTCATCCAATCCTATCGTCTGGCCGACCCCGGCGCGGCGGCGGCGCCGCTGCATACCCGCTCGCCCGGCTTCCTCGCGGTGAACCCGAATGGGCGTATCCCCGCGATCGAGGACGACGGGCTGGTGCTGCACGAAAGCCTCGCTATCAACCTGTACCTGGCGCGCCGCTACGGCGGCACGCTGGGACCGGCCGATGCGGCGGAGGATGGGTTGATGGGCATGTGGTCGCTCTGGGCCGCGACCGAGGTGGAGCCGCATTCCATCCTGGTGCTGTATCACCTGGCGGCGAAGCCGCCGGAGGAACGCGACGCCGGCATCGCCGCCGCCGCGGTCGAGGCGCTGCGCGCGCCCTTCGCCGTGCTGGACCAGGCCCTGGCCGCTACCGGCTTCGCGGTCGGCGGCCGCTTCACCGTGGCCGATATCAACCTGTCGGAAGTGGTGCGCTACGCCATGCCGGCGCCGGCGCTGTTTGCCGCCGCACCGCGTGTGGCGGCCTGGCTGGCCGCCTGCCATGCCCGCCCGGCCTTCAAGGCGATGATGGCCCGGCGGGAGCTGGAGCCCGCCTGAGCGCTCAGGTGCCGCAGAAGGTCCGCAGCACCTGCTCGTCCGGCTCCGGCGGCAGGCTGTAGCGGGTAAAGCCCGGCTGGTCCTCGAAGGGCCGGGCCAGCACCGCCAGCAATTCCTCGAAGAGCTGGAAGTCCTCAGTTTCCACCGCCGCCGCCAGCGCCGCTTCCACCCGATGGTTGCGTGGGATGAACAACGGATTGGTGGCGCGCATGGCGATGCGCCGGGCTTCGGGTGCGGTGGGCTCGGCGGCCAGGCGCTCGCGCCAGCGTATCGCCCAGGCGTCGTAGGCGGTGGGATCGGCGAAGAGCGCGCGCGGCGCCGCATCGCCCGCCGGCCCGAGCGCGGCGTCGCAGAGGCCGCGGAAGGTCAGGGTGTAGTCGGCGGCATTCTCCGCCATGGCGGTCAGCAGTGCCTGGGCGAGATCGGCATCCTCCGGCCGCGCCTCGGCCAGGCCCAGCTTGCGCCGCAGCCCGCCCAGCCAGGCAGCCTGGAACTGCGGCCCGAAGCCGGCCAGCGCCTCGCGCGCCGCGGCCAGGGCCTGGTCTTCCTCGGCGTCCAGCAGCGGCAGCAGCGCCTCGGCCAGCCGCGCCAGGTTCCATTGGAGGATGCGCGGCTGGTTGCCATAGGCATAGCGGCCGCCCTGGTCGATGGCGCTATAGACCTTGGCCGGGTCATAGGCATCGAGGAAGGCGCAGGGGCCGTAGTCGATGGTCTCGCCGGAAATGGTGCAATTGTCGGTATTCATCACGCCATGGATGAAGCCGACCAGCAGCCATTGCGCGACCAGCGCGGCCTGCCGGGCGATGACGCCCTGCAGCAGCGCCAGATAGGGGTTGGCCGCCGTGGCCGCGCCAGGGTCGTGCCGGGCGATGGCATGGTCGGCCAGCAGCCGCACGCCCTCGAGGTCGCCGCGGGCGGCGAAGTACTGGAAGGTGCCGACCCGGATGTGGCTGGCGGCGACCCGGGTCAGCACCGCGCCGGGCAGCGCCGTCTCGCGCCAGACGCTCTCGCCCGTGGTGACCGCGGCCAGCGCCCTTGTGGTCGGGATGCCGAGCGCCGCCATGGCCTCGCTGACCAGGTATTCGCGCAGCACCGGACCGAGCGCCGCACGGCCGTCGCCGCCCCGCGAGAATGGGGTGCGGCCCGAGCCCTTGAGCTGGAGGTCGCGCCGGGCGCCCTTGCGGTCCACCACCTCGCCCAGCAGCAGCGCCCTGCCGTCGCCGAGCTGCGGCACGAAATTGCCGAACTGATGCCCGGCATAGGCCAGCGCCGCCGAGCCCTCCGGCAGGTCGTTGCCGGCCAGCATCGCCACGCCCTCGGGGCTGGCAAGCTGCTTGGCGTCGAGGCCCAGCTCCTCGGCCAGCGCGGTGTTCAGCCGGATCAGCCGCGGCGCGGCGACGGGGCGGGGTTCCAGCCTGGCGAAGAAGCGGTCGGGCAGGCGGGTGTAGCTGGTATCGAAATCGATCTGGACGGGCATGGCGCGGCCTCCGGCGCTGGCCAGCCCGGAGGTCGGGGCAGCCTCGCCTTCATGGATCGGTGATGTCTGCGGTGACCGCAGAGATGGGGATTGCATCCGGCTCGGTCAACGCGGCCGGACCATCCTCCCGCCGGCCGGCGAGGCCGATCCAATCGCGGAGCGTCGCCAGGGTTTCAGGCCGCAGCCGCTGGCCGGTGGCGGCGGCCTGGTGGGTCAGCGCGGCGAAGAGGGCACGGCCCAGCCGGCCGGCGGTCTCGGCCGGATCGGGCGCCGGCTGCCAGTCGAAGCGGGCGCGGAGCAGCCATTGCACCAGGACATCGACCG
>JAQGIA010000609.1 GCA_028291445.1 Belnapia sp. | reverse complement strand
ATGGCCTTCCCGCTCTTCGTGCTGGCCATGGCGATGGTCGCGGCGCTGGGCAACCGGGTCGAGAACATCATCTACGCGACCGCCATCATCAACCTGCCCTTCTACATCCGCTTCACCCGGGCGGAGGTGAATATCCGGCGGGGGCTCGGCTGGGTGGAGGCGGCGCGGGCCTCCGGCAACAGCCATGCCCAGGTGGTGCTGCGCTTCCTGCTGCCGAACGTGCTGCCGGCCATGGCGGTGCAGATCTCGCTCAACCTCGGCTGGGCGATATTGAATGCCGCCGGCCTGTCCTTCCTCGGCCTCGGCGTCCGGCCGCCGACGCCGGAATGGGGGATCATGGTGGCGGAGGGCGCCCGCTTCATCGCCACCGGCAAGTGGTGGCTGGTCGCCTGCCCCGGCGCGGCGCTGATGTTCGCGGTGCTCTGCTTCAACCTGCTGGGCGATGGGCTGCGCGACATCCTCGATCCCCGGATGCGCACGTGACCCTGTTGCAGGTCGAGGACCTCCGGGTCGACTTCGCCACCCGCAACGGCGTGGTGCAGGCGCTGCGCGGGGTCTCCTTCGAGGTCGCGGCCGGGGAGACCTTCGGCATCGTCGGCGAGAGCGGGTCCGGCAAATCCGTCACCGCCTTCTGCGTCATGCGGCTGCTCGACCGGGCCGGCAAGGTCAGCGGCGGCCGCATCCGCTTCCGTGGCCAGGACATCACCCATGCCGGGCGCCGGGTGCTGGCGCCGCTGCGTGGGGCGGCGATGTCCATGATCTTCCAGAACCCGCGCGCCGCGCTGAACCCGATCCGCCCGATCGGCCTGCAGATCGCCGATGCGCTGCGGGCGCATGAGCCGCTGCTGGTCTCCGAGGCGCGGGACCGGGCGGTGGAACTGCTGGAGGCCGTCCGCATCCGCGACCCGATCCAGCGCCTCGCCGCCTTCCCACATGAGCTTTCGGGCGGCATGTGCCAGCGGGTGATGATCGCCATGGCGATCGCCTGCGAGCCGAGCCTGCTGATCGCCGATGAACCGACCACCGGGCTCGACGTGACCACGCAGAAGACCGTCATGGACATGCTGTCGGAGATCACCGCCCGGCGCGGCATGGCGATGATCCTGATCACCCATGACCTGGGCCTGGCGGCGCAGTATTGCCGCCGCGTCGCGGTGATGGAGCAGGGCCGGGTGGTCGAGGAAGCCGCCCCGGCGCGGCTTTTCGGCAGCCCGGGCCATGGCTATACGCGGCGCCTGGTGGCGGCCTCGCCGACCCGGGTTTCGACCGTCGAGAGCCTGGTCGGCGAAGCGCCCGCCCCACCCAGGCCGGCCCGGCCGCGCCGGCCGCTGCTGGAGGTGCGGGATCTGGTGAAGGTCTTCGGCAAGGCGGCGACACCGGCGGTCGATCATGTCTCGTTCCATCTCGATGCCGGGGAAAGCCTCGGGCTGGTCGGCGAGTCCGGGTCGGGCAAGAGTACCATCTCCCGCCTGGTCTGCCGGCTGCTGGACCAGACCGCTGGCTCGATCCGCTTCGAGGGCGAGGATATCGGCGGCATTCCCGCAGGCACCTTCCACCGCAGCCGCTTCCGCCGCGACATCCAGCTGGTGTTCCAGGACCATGGCGAGAGCCTGAACCCGCGCTTTTCGGCGTTCGACTGCATCGCTGATCCGCTGCGCCGGCTGCTGGGCATTGCCGATGCGGGGGCGCTGCGCGAGCGGGTCGCCGATTGCGCCGCCCGGGTCGGCCTGCCGGCGGCGTTGCTGGAGCGCTTCCCGCACCAGCTTTCGGGCGGGCAGAAGGCCCGGGTCGGTATCGCCCGGGCCATCGCGGTCGGGCCGAAGCTGCTGGTGCTGGACGAGCCTACGGCGGCGCTCGACGTCTCGGTCCAGGCGGTGGTGCTGCATCTGCTGGACCGGTTGCGGCGGGAGACCGGGCTGGCCTACCTCTTCGTCAGCCACGACCTGAACGTGGTGCGCATGATGTGCGAGCGGACCATCGTGCTGCAGACCGGCAAGCTGGTCGAGGAAGGGCCGAGCGCCGCCCTGTTCGCCGCCCCGCGCTCTGCCTATACCGCCGAGCTGCTGGCGGCCATCCCGCACTTCGATCCGGTGGCGGAGCCGGTCTAGGCCCCTTCCGGCGGAGCCGGTTTGGGGGCCATTGGCAGACGCCCGGCGATCCGGCAGCCTGCCGGGCAATCGTCCGGAGGAAGCATCCATGAAGCTCGGCCTGTCGCTCGGCTATTCCGGCGCGCGGCTCGATATCCCGGTGGCGCTGGTGCAGCGGGCCGAGGCGTTGGGCTACGACACGGTCTGGACCGCCGAGGCCTATGGCTCGGACGCGGTCACCCCGCTCGCCTTCCTGGCGGCGAAGACCCAGCGCATCCGGCTCGGCACCGGGATCATGCAGCTTGCGGCCCGCAGCCCGGCCAATGCGGCGATGTGCGCGGCGACGGTGGATGCGCTGGCCGGCGGCGGCCGGTTCATCGCGGGGCTCGGCGTCTCCGGGCCGCAGATCGTCGAGGGCTGGTATGGCGAGCCCTGGGGCAAGCCTTATTACCGCACCAAGGATTACGTCGCGATCATGCGGAAGATCTTCCGCCGCGAGGCGCCGGTGACGCATGACGGCCGCGAGATCAGCCTGCCCTATACCGGGGAAGGAGCGCTCGGCGTCGGCAAGCCGCTGAAATCCATCCTGCACATGAACCCGGATATCCCGATCTACCTCGGCACCGAGAACGAGGCGATGGTGAAGCTGACGGCCGAGATCGCCGATGGCTGGCTGGCGC
>JAQGIA010000594.1 GCA_028291445.1 Belnapia sp. | reverse complement strand
TGCGCAGCACGTCGAAGGCGGTGGCGCCGCCGTCGTGCAGCAGGTGGCGGTCGACGTAGAGCAGCGTCTGGCCATCCTCCCGGTCCAGCACGCGGTGGCGGTCCCAGATCTTCTCGAACATCGTGCGAGGCACGTCTTGAGACATCGTGCGGGGCGCGTCGTCCGGCATCGTGCGGGGCGCGTCGCCGGAAGTGGTGCGGGGCGCGTCGCCGGAATTGGTGCGAGGTGCGTCGGTTGGATCGGACATGGTTCCCTCGGATCGTTGGGGACGATCCTGCGACCGTGCAGGGTTGCGGTCCAGGGGGGGCAGCCCCGCTCGCAAGCCTGCTTCCCGCCCGGCGGCTTTCGGCCGATCCTGGCGGCAAGGCCCGGCGACCCCATCTGGGGGCAACAGGGATCATCGAGGACGCCAAGCCATGGCCCATCGGGGCGCCCAACAGGGCGAAAGCGGCTGGACCAAGCCGGAACTGCGGCAGCTCACGCTCGTCTCGGGCGCGCATCTGGTCAGCCATGTCCACCAGCTCGTGCTGCCGCCGCTGTTTCCGCTGCTGCGTGACCGGCTTGATGTGAGCTTCGTCGAGCTTGCCCTGGCCCTGACGCTGTACAACATCGTCTCCGGCCTGGTGCAGACGCCGCTCGGCTTCGCGGTGGACCGCTACGGGTCCCGGCGGATGCTGATCGCCGGCCTTTGCCTGGGTGCCGCCGCGCTCGGGATGCTGGCACTGATGCCGACCTATCCGGTGCTGCTGGCTGCTGCCGTGCTGCTCGGCCTTGCCAATGCGGTCTACCACCCGGCCGATTACGAGTTGCTGGGCCGATCCATCACCGAGGCGCGGATCGGCCGGGCCTTCTCCATCCATACCTTCGCCGGCTACCTCGGCGGGGCCATGGCGCCAGCCCTGATGCTCGGCGTCTCCAGCGTCGCCGGGTTGGAGGCGGCTCTGGCGGTCGCCGGCAGCCTCGGGCTGGTCGCCGCAGTGCCCTTGCTGCTGGCCGGTGAGCCGGCGGCCGTCCCGCGCCCGGCCGCCGCCCGGGCCGCGGCGGCGGGTGGCGGCGGTTCGCTGCTGACCCCGGCCATCCTCATGCTGACGGTCTTCTTCACCCTGCTGTCCCTGGCCCAGGGCGGCATCCAGAATTTCTCCGTGGTGGCGCTGGTCAACGGACACGGGGTGGATTTCGCCCTGGCCAACGTGGCGCTGAGCGCCTTCCTGCTGCTGAGCGCCCTTGGCGTGCTGGCCGGGGGCGTCATCGCCGACCGGACCCGGCGGCATGGCGACGTGGCGGCGCTGGGCTTCGGGCTGACCGGCATGCTGATCGGGCTGGTCGGGCTGGTGCCGCTCGGCGCCTGGACGCTGGTCGGGGTGATGGGGCTGGCCGGCTTCCTGTCCGGCATGATCATGCCGTCACGCGACATGCTGGTGCGGGCGGCGGCACCGCCCGGCGCGGTCGGACGGGTCTTCGGGATCGTCACCACCGGCTTCAACATCGGCGGTGCGGTCGGGCCGATGATCTACGGCGCGCTGATGGACCACGGCAAGCCGCTGCTGGTCTTCGCCGCGGCGGTGCTGTTCATCGTCGCCACCATGGCCATGGCGATGGTCAGCGAGCGGCGGTCGCGTCGGGTGGTCGCGGCGGAATAGCCAAGGGGAGATGTGGATGACGGGGTTTTCCAGGCGCGGGGCGCTCGGCGCGGGTGCGGCCTTGCTGGCAGCGGGCGGCGTGGCGGGCAGGGCGCGGGCGGCCGGCTACCCGGACCGGCCGATCCGCTTCATCGTGCCCTATACGCCGGGCGGCACCACCGATGTCGCCGCCCGCTTCGTGGCGGAGCCGCTCGCCCGGGCGCTCGGCCAGCCGGTGGTGGTGGAGAACCGTCCCGGAGCCAATAGCATCGTCGGCGCCGGCGCGGTCGCCGCCAGCCCGGCCGATGGCTACAACTTCGCCGTCGTCATCGGTGCCCATGCCGCCAATGCCACGCTGTACAAGGGCAAGCTGCCCTTCGACCCGGTGACGAGCTTCGCCCCGGTCTCCCTCATGGTGCTGGCGCCGCTGGTGATGGGGGCGCATGCCAAGCTGCCCTTCAACGATCTGCAAGGCATGCTGGCCTATGCCAGGGCACGGCCGGGGGCGTTGAATTACGGCTCGAGCGGGATCGGCGCCGCGGCGCACCTCACCATGGAGGATTTGCAGCTCCGTACCGGGATCCGCATGGAGCATATCCCCTACCGGGGCACCGCGCCGGCGCTGCAGGACCTGATTTCCGGCAATATCGGGGTGATGTTCGACAGCTATTCCTCGCTGCGGGCGCAGTTCGACAGCGGTTCGGTCAAGCCGATCGGCTTCGCCAGCGCCGCCCGGCCGACCTGGGCGGCCAATATTCCGACCCTGGCCGAGGGCGGGCTGGCGGATTTCACCTCGTCCAGCTGGTGCCTGCTGCTGGCCCCGGCGAATACCCCGGGCGAGATCGTGGCGCGGGTTTCGGCCGAGGTGGCAAAGATCGTGCAGGAGCCGGCGGCGGCCGAGCGGCTGCGAAACATCGGCTTCGATCCGGTGGGCAGCACGCCGGACGAGGCCGGAGCCTTCCTGCGCGACGAGGTGGAACGCTGGGCCAAGGTGATCACCGCGGCCAAGGTCACGGTGGAATAGGTCGTCCCTGGTCTACGGATGGGCGGCTAATGGATAAGTCGCCTACCGGCCGGTGAATTCCGGCCGGCGGCGGCCGAGGAAGGCAGCGACGCCCTCGGCGAAATCCGCGGTGCCGGCAGAGGCGATGAATTCCGCTTCCTCCGCCTGCAATTGCGTAGACAGGTCGCGCGCGGCGGCGGCGCGCAGCAGCGCCTTGGCCCGGCCGAAGGCGGCGGTGGGGCCGCTGGCCAGTTGCTGCGCCAGCGTTTCCGTCGCGGCCTCCAGCTCGGCGGCCGGCACCGCGCGGTTGACCAGCCCGGCGGCCAGCGCCGCCTTGCCGTCCAGCTCATCCCCCAATAGCGCCAGGCCCATGGCGCCGCGCAGCCCGAGCAGCCGCGGCAGCACCCAGGTGCCGCCGCAATCCGGCACGGTGCCGAGCTTGAGATAGCCGAGCGCGAAGCGGGCATCCTCCGCCGCGATCGCCAGATCGGCGCCGAAGGCGAGCGACAGCCCGGCCCCGGCCGCGGCGCCCTGCACGCTGGCCAGCACCGGCACGGCCAGGGCGGCGAGCCCGGCCACGGCCTCGTGCATCGGGCCGAGGATGTGGCGGATTTCGGCCAGCGCCTGCGGCCCCTGGAAGGCGCCGATATCGCCGCCCGCCATGAAGGCCCGGCCGGCGCCGCAGAGCACGACGCAGCGGAGGTCGGGGTCCTGCGGCAGCAGCGCCACCGCCTCCCGCAGCGCGGCGGCCATGGCGGCATCGATGGCGTTCAGCCGCTCGGGCCGGTTGAAGCGGAGGCGGGTGATGGCGCCGGAGCGCTCGACGAGAAGGGGGTTCGACATCCCGGCAGCCTGCACCCGCCGGGGATTTAAATGAAGCCGGCGCGGGCACCATGCCGGGCACATAAAAGGCCGGGCGCATAAAATCCCCCGGCGCATAAAAAAGGCCGGCGAGGTTGCCCTCGCCGGCCCTGCCGTCCCGCCTTGCGGCGAGCCCGGTTCTATTCCTCGCCGGCCAGCTCGCGCCGGCGGCGGATGGCCGCGCCGAGAATGTCGCCCAGCGAGGCGCCACTGTCGGTCGTGCCGTATTCCTTCATCGCCTCGCGCTCCTCCTCGATCTCCTTGCCCTTGATGGTCAGGGCCAGGCGACGGGCGGCGCGATCCACGGCGGTGACCTTCGCATCGACCTTCTCGCCCACGGCGAACTTG
>JAQGIA010000586.1 GCA_028291445.1 Belnapia sp. | reverse complement strand
TAGCGGGCGACCTTGGCGCAGCAGGTCCCGGCCGTATAATCATAGGCGGCCGAGCCCCGCACCCGGCCGATGCGGGTCGGCGAGAGGCGCTCCACCTCCAGCACGCAGGCGCTCGGGCAATCATGCGGGCAGGCGGTGCGGATAAGCTGAGGGGCGAAGGTTCGGGGGGCGAAGGGTTGGGGGGCAAGGCTGCCATCCATCGGCCGTCTCCTTTATTCGATGGGCATCCTGCCGGTGCGCAGAACCCGGCGCCACCCCGGAGGTTGTTGCCGGCATGATGACAGAATCCGCCACCCGACTGCCCATCCCCGCCGGCCTGCACAGCGATGACCAAGCGGAACTCGCCGATGCCGTCGCCGTCCTCGAAGGCACCTCCCTGCCGGTGCGCCTGGCCGGGCTGGTCGGCGGCTCGGTGGAAGCGCTGAAGCGCCGCCTGCCGGAAGCCGCCCAGCGGATGATCGAAGCCACCGTCCGCCGTGCCCTGGAGAGCGCGATGAAGGCGGCGATGCGCAGCGATCCGTCGCGCAACCCGACCCCGTTTTCGGGCAGCTGGCTGCACCGTGGACTGCTGACCGCCTCGGGCGCCGCCGGTGGCGCCTTCGGCCTGCCGGGCACGCTGGTCGAGCTGCCGATCTCGACCACCCTGCTGCTGCGCCGCATCGCCGCCATCGCCGCCGAGGAGGGCGAAGATCTGGCGGACCCGCTGGTGCAGGCGGAATGCCTGAAGGTCTTTGCCCTGGGTGGCCGCGACCCGGGCGACGACGAGGCCGAGAGCGGCTATTTCCTGCTGCGGATCGCCTTGACCGAGACGCTGAAGGGCGCCGTCGGCCGCGGGCTGGGCGCCATGCTGCCAGGCTTCGTGGGCGCGATCGCGGCACGCTTCGGCGGTCCGGTGGCGTTGAAACTTTCCGCCCAGGCCGCGCCCGTGGTGGGCGCGGCCGGCGGCGCCGCGGTGAACATCGCCTTCCTCGAGCATTTCTCCGGGATCGCCCGGGCGCATTTCACCATCCGCCGGCTGGAGCGGGCGCATGGGCCGGCGCTGGTGCGAGCGGGCTACGAGGCGATTCGCACCGGAGGACGCGCTTAACCGATCTGCACCAGCCGCCCGCCATCGACCGGCAGGGCGACGCCGGTGATGAAGCCCGCCTCGTCGCTCGCCAGGAACAGCGCGGCATTGGCGACGTCCCAGGCGGTGCCCATCCGGCGTCGCAGCGGCACCTTGGCATCCCGCTCGGCGGCGATCTCGGCGCGCGGCTTGCCGGTATGGCGAACCCGCGTATCGACCGCCATCGGCGTGTCCATCAGCCCGGGCAGGATGGTGTTGCAGCGGATGCCGTAGCTGGCGTTCTGGATCGCCACCTGCTCGGTGAAGGCCAGCATCGCCGCCTTGCTGGTCTTGTAGGCGACGTAGGGATAGCTCTCGACCGCCGCCGCCGAGGAGATCGACAGGATCACTCCCGATTCCTGGGCGCGCATGATCGGCAGGGCATGCTTCACGGCCATGACGAAGCCGCGCAGGTTGACGGCGGTGACGCGATCGAAGGCCGCCTCGGTGATCTCGGTCGGGGAGGCATCGCCGCCGGCCAGCGACATCCCGACATTGTAGTGCAGGATATCGACCCGCCCATGCAGCCGGACCGTCTCGGCCAGCGCCGCGGCGAGTTCCGCTTCATGGGTGACATCGGCGGCGAATGCGGAAGCGCCATGGCCGGCCAGCGTGGCGGTCTCCTGGGCGGAGGCCAGGTCGCGGTCGACGCAGATCACCCGGGCGCCTTCCTGCGCGAAGCGGATGGCGGTGGCGCGGCCATTGCCGGTGCCCTCGCCGGGACTTTGCCCGGCGCCGATGATGATGGCGATCTTGTTTACGAGGCGCATCCTGGCGCTTCCCCCTTGTGCTTGCGACGGGGAGGATGCGCCCGTGCCGGCCTGGGGAAAACCCCAGGGGGAGGACCAGGCGGGGGAGAACCAGGCCCGGCGGGTCAGATATCCCGCGGCGGGCGCGGCCGGCGTGGCACCCGCGGGCCGGTGCCGAATTGCTCCTGATGCGGCGGGCCGCGACGCTCGCGCGGCGGCGGCGGTGGCGCGGCCAGTTCGGCCATCAGCTCACGGATCTTGCCGGCGATGGAGGTGCGAAGCTCGGGCGAGGTATGCGGCTTCAGCGACTTGTAGGTCTCCTTCAGCTCGGCAAGCTGGCGCATCTTCTCCTCCCGGGTCCGCTTCAGCGGTCGGTTGTCGGAGAATTGGCCATCGAAGGAACGCATGTGACTCTCCCGGCATAGGTTGCGGCGCGGCGCAGACGATCACGCGCCGGTGGTACGACTCGCGCCGACCCTTCGCATCAATCTAGCAGATTAACCAGCGGGACGCGCGGCCGAAGCGGCGGCCGAAAGATGGGGACCGGCTTTCCCGGCCCCACGATGTCTCAGATATCGAGCATCAGCCGGCGCGGATCCTCGATGCTCTCCTTGACCCGCACCAGGAAGCTGACCGCCTCCTTGCCGTCCACGATCCGGTGGTCGTAGCTCAGCGCCAGGTACATCATCGGCCGGATCTCGATCTTGCCGCCGACCACCATCGGCCGTTCCTGGATCTTGTGCATGCCGAGGATACCGGCCTGCGGCGGATTGAGGATCGGGGTGCTCATCAGGCTGCCGTAGATGCCGCCATTGGTGATGGTGAAGCTGCCGCCGGTCATCTCCTCCAGCTTGAGCTGGCCGTCGCGGAC
>JAQGIA010000579.1 GCA_028291445.1 Belnapia sp. | reverse complement strand
TCCCGCCCCTGCTGCGGGATGCCGCGGCGGCGCTGTGCCCGGCGCCGGACCCGGCGCCGGAGCTGGTCCGCGCCCTGGCGGAGAGCCTGCCGGCGCGGCTCGACGATGCCGGGATCATCGCCGCCGGCTACGATGGCCAATTGGATGGGCTGCGCCGGCTGCGGGACGATGCGCGCGGCGCCATCGCAGCCCTGCAACTCGACCTTTGCCAGGCCTGGGGCGTGGCGGCGCTGAAGATCCGGCATCACCAGCAATTCGGCTATCTGGCGGAACTGCCCGCCGCCGCCGGCGAGAAGCTGCTGCGGGAGGCCCCGGCCAAGGCGCATGGCGAATTCGCCCCCATCCATCGCCAGACCATGGCCAATGGCCACCGCTTCACCTGCGCCGCTTTGGCCGGGCTCGACCGCCGGTTGGCGGACGCCGCCGACCAGGCGGCGCGGCGGGAGAAGCTGATCACCCGCCACCTGCGCGACCTGTGCCTGGCCGCCGCCGCCGGCATCACGCGCGCGGCGGAGGCGCTGGCGGAGGTGGATATCCACGCGGCCAGTGCGGAGTTGGCGGCCGATGGCGGCTGGTGCCGGCCGGAGCTGACCGAGCGTGCGGATTTCGCCATCATCGCCGGCCGCCACCCCGTGGTCGCCGCGGCGCTGGCCCGAACCCGCCAAGGGATGTCCCCCGGCGCCTTCGTGCCGAACGACTGCGACCTGTCGCCGGGCCGTCGCATCTGCCTGCTGACCGGGCCGAACATGGCCGGCAAATCGACCTTCCTGCGGCAGAACGCGCTGTTCGTCGTGCTGGCCCAGGCCGGGCTCTTCGTACCCGCCGAGGCCGCCCGGCTCGGGCTGACCGACCTGCTGTTCTCCCGCGTCGGCGCGGCGGACGACATCGCCGGCGGCCGTTCCACCTTCATGGTCGAGATGGCGGAAACCGCCGCCATCCTGAACCTCGCCGGGCCAAGATCCCTGGTGGTGCTGGACGAGGTCGGCCGCGGCACCGCGACCTGGGACGGCCTCGCCGTGGCCTGGGCGGTGCTGGAGGCGCTGCATGACCGGATCCGCTGCCGCACCATCTTCGCCACCCATTTCCATGAACTGACGGCGCTGGCCGGCAAGCTGCCGGAATTGATACCCGCCACCATGCGGGTGCGCGAATGGAAGGGCGAGGTGGTCTTCCTGCACAGCATCGCCCCCGGTGCCGCGGAACGCAGTTGGGGGGTGCATGTGGCGAAGCTCGCAGGGGTACCGCGGGCCGTGCTGGCCCGCGCCACCCAGGTGCTGACGGCGCTGGAAGCGCGCGCCCGCGGTCTCGACCCGCTCTCGGATGAGCTGCCGCTTTTCGCCCGGCCCGCAACCGCCAACCCGCCCGTTGCGATTTCGGAACACCCTGCATTGGCGGCGCTCGCTGCCCTCGATCCGGACAGTTTGTCGCCGCGGGAGGCACATGAGGCGATTTATCGCCTGCGCACCCTCGTGGATGGCGCTGTCAACCGCGCTTGAGTGGCGTTAGGCTTAATCATATGACAGCCGCGGCGACCTATCCTGCCCGGGGCTCGGCCCCACGCCCCACCGTGTTGGCCGATGCACCCGGGGTTATTCCCGACCTGATCGCTGAGCTCCTGGCGGGGCCGCTCCGCCGTGAGGAGGCGCTCGACCTGTTGCGCGGCCATCTGGGACGCATCCAGGGCCGGGTGCAGGAGGCCTTCGAAGCCCAGGAGCTGCCCGGCCTGGCCGCGGCGCGCTGGCTGGCGGCGCTGACCGATGGCATCATGCTGGCCATCCAGGCCTATGCGCTCGCCATGGTCCCGCCGCGCGCAGCGGGGGAGGAAGCGGAAGCGCCCTTCGCCCTGGTCGCCACCGGCGGCTACGGCCGTGGCGTCCTGGCACCCTATTCGGATATCGACCTGCTGTTCCTGACCGACCGGCAGGCCGGGCCACGCACCCAGCGGGTGGTGGAATTCATTTTGTACCTGCTGTGGGACCTCGGGCTGAAGGTCGGCCATGCGACCCGCAGCATCGCCGATTGCATGGAGGAAGCCGGGCGGGACGCGACGGTGCTGACCGCATTGGTCGATGCCCGCTTCCTGGTCGGCGACAAGGCGGTGCACGAGCGCTTCCTTGCGGTCTTCGACAAGACCCGGAAGGATCGCGGGCTGGCGCCTTTTCTGGCCGCCAAGCGGGCCGAGCGCACCGGCCGGCATGCCCGCTACGGCGACAGCCCTTTCCTGGTCGAGCCCAACGTCAAGGAAGGCCGCGGCGGGCTGCGGGACCTGCAAACCCTGTACTGGTTGGCCCGCTACGCCTTCGGCACCCAGCGCATGCCCGAGTTGGTCGGCGCCGACAGCCCCGGCGGCGGGTTGCTGTCCGAGCACGAGGCGCGGGCCATCCGCCGGGCCTGGAACTTCCTTTGGACCGTCCGCTTCCACCTGCATTACGTCGCCGGCCGGGCGGAGGAACGCCTGACCTTCGATTTCCAGCCGGTGGTCGGCGCCCGCATGGGCTATACGCCGCGCGGCCGGCAGGACGGCGTCGAACGCTTCATGAAGCACCTGTTCCTGACGGTGCGCGACGTGCTGCGGCTGACCCGGGTGCTGGAACCCGCCATCGAGCGCGCCGCGCTCGGCCCACCGGCGGTGCGCCGCCAAGGTGATACGGCGCTGGCCGAGGCCGGGCTGGCGCTGGCCGATGGCAAGCTGGTGGCGGCGCCGCCCAACCGCGACTTCTCCCGCGAACCCGTCCTCATGCTGCGCATCGTCAAGGCGGCACGCGACCGCAAGCTGGAAATCCATCCGCTGGCCATCCGCGCGCTGATCCGCAATGCGCATCACGCGGCGAGGCTGCGTGGCCTGGCCGAAGCCAATACGCTGTTCCTCGACCTGCTCACCGGCCGGGATGCCGCGCTCTGGCTACGGCTGATGAACGAGACGGGGTTCCTCTCCCGCTTCATCCCGGACTGGGCGCGCATCGTCGGGCTGATGCAATTCGACACCTATCATGTCTTCACCGTCGACGAGCACACCATCGAGGCCATCGGCGTCCTGCAGCAGATCGAGCGGAACGAACTGAACGAGATCGCCCCGGTGGCGAGCGAGCTGATCGGCCAGCTGCAATCCCGCCGGGCGCTGTACATGGCGGCGCTGCTGCATGACATCGCCAAGGGCCGCGGCGGCGATCATTCCGAGCTCGGCGCCCGCATCGCCACCGAGATCTGTCCGAAGCTCGGCATGACCTCGGAGGAAACCGAGACCGTTTCCTGGCTCGTCCTCCACCACCTGCTGGTGAGCCAGACCGCCTTCAAGCGGGATATCGAGGACCCCAAGACCATCCTCGACATCGCCGACCTGGTGCAATCGCCGGAGCGCCTGCGGCTGCTGCTGGTGCTGACGGTCTGCGACATGCGCGCGGTCGGCCCGCGGGTCTGGAACGGCTGGAAGGCGACCCTGCTGCGCGAGGTCTATTGGCGGGTGGCCGAGGTGCTGGCGGGCGGGCTTTCGGTGCCGGAACGCGACGTGCGCGTGGCCCGCGCCCGCGACGCCGCCGGCGCCATGCTGGAGGCCTGGCCGGCGACGGAGCGGGGCAAATTCCTCTCGCTCGGCTATCCCGGCTACTGGCTCTCCTTCGATGCGGAAACCCATGCCCGGCATGCGTCGCTGATCCGCGACGCCGAGGCCGTGGGCGCGCCGCTGACCGTCCGCACCCGGGTGCTGGAGGCCCGTGCGGTGACCGAGATCACGGTCTATGCCGCCGATCATCCGGGGCTGTTCAGCCGCATCGCCGGGGCCCTGGCCGTGGCCGGCGCCTCCATCGTCGATGCGCGGATCCATACCCTCACCAACGGCATGGCGCTCGACACCTTCTGGGTGCAGGACGCGGCCGGCGGCGCCTTCGAGCAGCCGCACCGGCTGGCCAAGCTTTCCGTGCTGATCGAGCAGGCGCTGTCCGGCCGGCTACGGCTGCGCGATGAAATCCGCAAGGTGCGGCGGGAGCCGGCCCGGCTACGCGCGGTGACCGTGCCGCCGCGCGTGGTCTTCGACAACCACGCCAGCAATACCCACACCGTCATCGAGGTGAACGGCCGCGACCGGCCCGGCCTGCTGCATGATGTGACCTCCGCGATCAGCGACCAGGGCCTGCAGATCGCCAGCGCGCATATCACCACCTACGGGGTGCGGGCGGTGGACGTCTTCTACGTGAAGGACGTCTTCGGCCTGAAGGTGGAGAACGAGCGCAAGCTGCATACGCTGCGCGGAGCCATGGAGGCGGCGCTGGCACCGCCAAGTGGCGAGGGCGGCGGTGCCACCGCCACCGTGCCACGGGCCGCGGCCGATCTGGCCTAGGCAAACCTCACGAGGTTTGCGCGCGGACGAAAATGCCAAGCGGGCTTCAATCCAGTGGTTTACACCATGCGAAGCGTGAGAGCCTGCACAGGCAAACCCTTCGCCGGGCTGTGGCGTTGCCTCCCCGGACTTAGGGAGAGCACAAAGCAATGCCTACCGACACCAAGACCAATACCGTACCCTACGAGAACCTGACTAGCAGCCGCGGCCCGCATGCCCCGCAGCGGGACAAGTCGGTCGAGCACCAGTACGACCCGTCGCCCGGCGAGAACAACAACCGCACCGATGCCGAGGCGCCGGGCGGACCGGTGAACATCAAGGTCAAGGGCGGCGCACCGGATGACACGGGGCCGGACGCGGTCGCGCCGACCGAGGACAAGGCCACCGGCCAGGGCGGCCGGGACTCCAGCGCCGGCCTGCCCCAGGAATAGTAAGCCTCAGACATGGTCAGACGGAGGCGAGGCCGCTTTCCTCCCGCCGGCGCTTCTCCACCTCCTCGCCATAGCGGCGCAGCAGATGGGCTTCGTTCAGCAGGCCGATGACGCGCCGGCCGGGACCATCCACCACGGCCATGGCCTCCGCCTCGGCTGCTTCGAAGGCGGACATTGCCACGCGGGCATTCATGCTGGGCAGCAGCACGCGGTCCTCGAGCTGCAGCAGGGTGGCGAGCGAGCCGCCCTCCAGCGGTGCCGCATGGGCTTCGGGGACGGAGACGAGACCGGCATAGCGGCCGGTCGCATCCGTCATCACCACCCGGGTCACCGACCCCAGCGGGAAGCGCTGCCGGAAGGCGGCCAGATCCAGCGTCGCCGCCGCCACCGGCACTTCCCGCTTCATCAGGCTGCCGACGTTGAGGTCGTTCACCCAGCCGACGTCATGCGCGCTGCGGATCGTCTCGCCGCGCAGGTGGAAGCGCCAGGTGGCGAAGGAATAGCCGAACAACCGTCGCACGATCAGCCCGGCGACCGCGACGGCGGCCAGCACCGGCCCGGCGACGGCGAGGCTCCCGGTGGTTTCCAGCGCCAGGAAGGTCATGGCCAATGGGGCGCCGATGACGGCGGCGCCGAAGGCGCTCATCCCGATGATGGACAGCAGCAACGGGTCGGGTCCGGGCGGCAGCCACAGCGCCAGCAGCCCGGCGAACAGCTTGCCGCCCAGGGCGCCGATCAGCAGGGAGGCGAAGAACAGCCCACCCCGGAAGCCGCTGCCGAGCGAGACGATGGAGGAGGCCGCCTTGACCAGCAGCAGCACCAGCACCGGCCAGTACGGGGCCTCGGTCATGAAGGCCACGTGCAGCGCCCCATGCCCGGCCGATAGCGCCACCGGGGACAGCAACGCCAAGCCACCCACCGCCAGCCCGCCAAGGCCGAGCCGCAGCGCGGCGAAGGGGATGGTCCGGGCCAGCAGCGCCTCGACCAGGCCGACGCCCCGCATCAGCGCGATCCCCGAAAGGCCGCAAAGCGCGCCGATCATCAGCGCCAGCGGATAGGTGCCGAGGTCCACCACGCTCGGCGCCGCCGTCTCGACCGCATAGGTCCCGGCATGCAAGACCCGTGCGACCAGCACGGCGGTGACCGCGCTGGCCACCACGGGGAATAGCGCGGCGATGCTATAGGTGCCGATCACCAGCTCGAAGGCGTAGAAGGCGCCGGTCAGCGGCGCGTCGAAGGCCGCGCCGATGGCACCCGCGGTGCCGGCCCCGACCAGGATCCGCAGATCCCCGCGCCGCAGCGAGAACGCCCGCCCGAGGCGGGAGGCGATGCCGCCGCTCACCTGGGTATAGCCTGCCTCCAACCCGACCGAGGCGCCGACCCCGTTGGACAGCACGGTCTGCGCGCCGACCACCATGCCATCGGTCAGGGACAACCGGCCGCCGTGCATGGCATTGGCCTCGATCGGATCGATCGGCGGCTTCTGCCGCCAGCG
Organism: Belnapia sp.; assembly: GCA_028291445.1. Taxonomy (GTDB): domain Bacteria; phylum Pseudomonadota; class Alphaproteobacteria; order Acetobacterales; family Acetobacteraceae; genus Belnapia. Next base: position 593 of record JAQGIA010000579.1, on the reverse strand, counting down.
GCCGATCAGGTAGTTCAGCCCGGCCAGCGCCAGCCCGCCAAGCGCCGGCACGGCCAGCAATTGCCAGGCCGGCAGGCGGGTGGCGGCCGAGAGCCGCAGATGCGGTTCCAGCCCGAACAGCAGCCGCTGCAGGCCATGCGCCGCCGCGCCCATGCCCCAGGCCACCAGCCCCACCAGGGCCCCGACGGCGACCGCCAGCAGCACCACCGCGACTTCGCTGCCGCGGACCCAGCCGCGCAACTGCGCCGCCCGCCGCGCCAGGCGCCGCAGCAACAGGACCCGGCGTCTGAGGGCAGAGGTATGCATGGCACCCGTTCATTGCCGCACCGCGGTGCGGCTGGCGAAACACCTTCTGGTGGCTATCGTCCGGCGATCGGCGCCCGGCCGCGACCGGTGGCGATGCCCTGCACCACGCCCGGGCCGCATCCCGTGATCGGCGAGGCGCCTCGCCGCCGCCGCTTTTCCAGGCTAGAGGGCGCGCCATGCTCAAAGGCGTCCTCACCGTTGGCGGCTGGACCATGGCCAGCCGTGTCCTGGGCTTCGCCCGGGACATGTTCATCGCGGCCCGGCTCGGCGCCGGCCCCATCGCGGAT
>JAQGIA010000578.1 GCA_028291445.1 Belnapia sp. | reverse complement strand
TTGCCAGGCGTGGCAGTCGACGTCGTCGCCATCCGATGTGGCGGCCTGGAATTCGGCCATCGCCTGGTCGAGGGTATGATCAAGCCGCAAGCCGTCGCCGAGCGGCTGGCGGCCCCAGCCACCCTGGCCGTTCCAACTGGATTTGTGGACGACATGGTCGAACATATGCGCAGCGATGTGCCGGCTGCGCAGTGCCCCGTGCGCCGCCAGTAGGTGCGCGGTCGTGCTGACGGGTCGGAACAGGTCGAAGCAGAACCGCTTGTCCGGCACTGCGAGCACCAGCCGGCCTTCGGCCGGATGCAACACAATCTCCACTGAGCGCAGAAAGCCGATCAGGTCTGGGATATGCTTAATGACACGGGAAGCGGTGAGCGCGGCGTATGAGCCATGCTCAACCGGCGGTACTGCTACCTCCAACGGGCGGCAGGCGCGGACCCGGGATGGTTCAGTCCTTGTGCCTGCGTGCGATGTATCGTGGCCTATCGATGGGATGTTGACCAGCTATGGCGAAGAAGCTTGCATGCTGCGCCGCACACTCTATTAAAACGTTCTCGCGCTTTGTCGGAACATTCCGTACCAACTTCGCGCATCATGCAGGTCATACCTTGTAATGAGCCTAGCTGCCGGCGCGATGTTCCCGTATCCGGGACGAATTCGAAGCCGTGCCATGGGTGGGGGCTGACGATGCGGCCGGCGCTCTTCCTTGACCGCGACGGCGTGATCAACCTCGACCACGGCTACGTCCACCGGGCGGAGCAGGTGGATTTCGTGCCCGGCATCTTCGATCTGGGCCGCGCCGCGGTGGCACGGGGGATGCCGCTGGTGGTGGTCACCAACCAGGCCGGCATCGGCCGTGGCCTCTATACCGAGGCGGATTTCCACCGGCTGATGGATTGGATGCGGGGCATCTTCGCCGCGGCGGGGGCGCCGATCCTGGCGGTGGAATTCTGTCCGGACCATCCACAGCACGGGCTCGGTGGCTACCGGCGGGAGAATCCGCGGCGCAAGCCCGGGCCAGGGATGATCCTGGACGCGGCGGCGGCGCATGGGCTGGACCTGGCCGGCTCGGTCCTGGTCGGCGACCGGGCGACCGATGCCGAGGCCGCCCGGCGGGCCGGCATCGGCGCCCCGGTGCTGGTCACCGAGGACCCGGCGGAGGCAGCGCTGGCACCGCCTGGGACCCGGGTGCTGCCATCCGTGGCAATGGCGGCGGCCTGGCTGGCGACGTGGTCGCCGTCGTCGACGCCGGCATCGCCCAAGGCATGAATTCGGGCGGCCGTGCCGCGAGGGTGGGCATCGGGTTACCGAAATAGAGGTTGGGATTGCAGAAGGGGTCGTGGGCCAGCACGGGGTCCCAGCGACGCAGCATGGTGGCGATCTCGCAGGCGAAGCGCAGTGCCTTCTCGCCGACCAGGTCCAGGCCGCGCGAGGCCGATTCCAGGTGGTACAGCGTGGCGAAGGGCGTCCAGAGGATGCGCCAGCCGGCTTCCCGGATGCGGAGGCAAAGGTCGACGTCGTTGAAGGCCACCTTCAGCTCGATGGCGTCCAGCCCGCCGACCTGCTCGAAGACCTCGCGCCGCATGGCGAGGCAGGCGGCGGTGGCCGCGCCGACTTCCCGCACCAGGGCGAGCGAGCCGAGATGGCCAAGGGAGTTGGGTTCGGCCCGGGACAGGTAATGCCCGGCGACCCCGCCCAGGCCCAGCACGACGCCGCCATGCTGCAGCGTGCCGTCGGCATAGAGCAGCCGGGCACCGACCGCGCCGACCTCGGGTCGCAGGGCGAGGGAGACCAACTCGCGCAGCCAGCCCGGCCCGATGACCTCGATGTCGTTGTTCAGCAGCAGCACGACCTCGCCCCGGGCGCCGGCCACCGCCTGGTTGTTGAGCGCCGAGTAGTTGAACGGCCCCGGCAGCGGCAGGATGCGGACCCGGGGATCCTCCGCCAGCGTTTCGAACAGCGCGAGGGTCTCGGGTTCCTCGCTGCCATTGTCCACGATGATGAGCTCGATGGCGGGGTAGTCGGTCTGGCCGAGCACGCCCCTCACGCAATTCGCCAGCATGGCGGCGCCGTCGCGGGTCGGGACGATGATGGAGACCAGCGGCGCCGGCTCGGGCAGCGGCCAGACCACGCGGGTGAAGCTTGGCGCCAGGGGTGGCGCTTCGAGCCGGGCGGCGATGCCGCGGGCGGCCAGGATCTCGCCCACCGCGGTCCGGCTGGCCTGGATGCAGCGGTCGAGCGCGGTCTGGGAGAAGCTGTCGGCGCCGCCGGTCTGCCGCCAGTGATAGAGCACGAAGGGGATATGGCGCACCCGGTCCGGCCCGCAGGCGGCGGTGAAGCGCAGCGCCAGGTCGTGGTCCTGGCTGCCCTCGAAACCGAGGCGCAGCCCGCCGATCGTCTCCAGCAGGTCGCGCCGGTAGACCCCGAGATGGCTGATCATGTTCTGCTGCAACAGCAGGTCGGGGTCGAAATCCGGCTTGAAATAGGGGCCGTAGCGGCGGCCTTGGGCGTCCAGCTTGTCCTCGTCGGAATAGATCAGCGCGGCATCGGGATGCGCCGCGATCTCCACCGCCACCGCATAGAGCGCGTGTTCGGCCAGCAAATCGTCATGGTCCATCAGCGCGACGAAGGCGCCTTGGGCGAGGCTCAGCGCGGTATTGGTGGCGGCCGAGATATGCCCGTTCGTGCCGCGGCGGACCCAGCGGATGCGGGCATCGCCCCGGGCGGCCTCGGCCAGCACCTGGGCGACCTGCGGCGACGGCGAGCAGTCGTCGGCGACGCAAAGTTCCCAATGCGGATAGAGCTGCGCCTGGACCGAGGCGATCGCCGCCCGCAGCAGGGCCGCCGGCGTGTCGTAGGCCGGCATCGCCACGGAGATGAGTGGCGGCGCCGGCATGGCGGCGATATGCGCGGCGATGGCGGCGCGATCGGCGGCATCGAGGACGGGCCGGGCAGCGAGCCATTGCCGGTAGGCGCGGGGATCTTCCGGATCACGGCTGGATTCGGCCACTGCCGCGGTGGGCAGGGGAGACGAAGATGGGGCAATGCGGAATATCTGGTGCAGCACTTCGGCAAGCCGGATCCGCAGCGGCAGCCCGGCGTCGGGCATCAGTCCCCAGCACCAGCGCCAGACCCGGCGCGAGCCCCTTAGGGCAGACTTGATCATCCCCTGGTCCTCATTCATCGATCAACCGGAACGGCGGCCGACGCATGCCGCCCGGCAAGCTTCCCACCCGCTGCTCTATCATCCCGGATCGATGGGGCAGCGCAGCAATTCGATGACACGATCGTGCTGTATCCTCGGGGCTTTGTTCCGGGGTTGTAGGACGACGCCCACGACACGCCGCCACGGGTATCGCTGTGTCATCCGGGCTTGGACCGCACAAGCCTGGACCGCGCAAGCTTGGGCGCCCATGAGGCTGACGCGATACGAGAAGCGGAGTTCCGATGGTCCACGAGCCCTACCTCCTCACCGAACTCGGCGAGCAGCCGCCCGGGCTGCGCCGCGCCGTGCATGGCTATAGCACCGCCGGCAGCTGGGCGCGGCTGGCGCGGCGGGCGCTGCAGGTCGGTTGGGAAGTGGCACGCAGCCTGCCGCGCGACGCGCTGCACCGGAGCAGCCCGGGCCCGTCGCCGCTGCTGCGGCTTGAGCCGGGCGAGGATCCGCGGCCCATGGCGCGCAGCGTGGCGCTTTATGTCCATTACAGCGGCTCCGGCCAGGTCTCCGCCATGGTGCTCGCGCAACTGGCCGGGCTGGCCGCCGAGGGCTTCGCGGTGGTCTTCATCAGCATGGCGCCGGCCTTGCCGGAGGCCGATTGGCAGGCGGTGCGGGCGCGGGCGGCGCTGGTGGTGCACCGACGGAATTTCGGCCTCGACTTCGGCGCCTGGCGCGACCTGGCGCCGGAAGCGGCGCGGCGCTGGCCGGGGGCCGAGGAGCTGCTGCTGGCCAACGACAGCGTGCTCGGGCCGATCCGGCCCATGGGTCCGGTGCTGGCGGCGCTGCGGTCCGGCGGCCCTGGGGTCTTCGGGCTGACCGAGAGCATCCAGGGCGGGCCGCATCTGCAGAGCTACTTCCTGCTGATCCGCGGCGCGGCGGCGATCGCCGACCTGCGCCACTTCCTGGCGACACTCTATGTCAGCCATTCCAAGTGGCTGGTCATCCAGCGCGGAGAACTGCGTTTCAGCCGCTGGATGCGTCGGCGCGGCCACCGGGTGGCGGCGCTGTTCGGCTATCAGCGGCTGGTGGCGGCGACGCTGGCCGACCCGGTGGAGTTGGCGCATCTCGCGGCCGCCCATCCCCTGCTGCGCCGGCTGGAGAGGTTGTCGCCCGAGGCGCGGGCGACGGCCTTGCAGGACCAGCTGCTCAATCCATCGCATCATCTGTGGCAGACGCTGGTGCGGCGGCTGGGCTTCCCCTTCGTCAAGACCGAGCTGGTCCGGCGCAATCCGGGGCGGCTGCTCGGCGTGGCGGGCTGGCCGGCGCTGGTGGCGCCCGGGGCGCCGGTCGGCGAGGCCGAAATCAGGCAGCACCTGGACATCCTGGGGCCATGACCCGGCGAGCCTGGCCAATCGGGCCGGCGCAAAAAACGACTCATGATATTTTAAAGTCGCAATGAAATGCTGCGATTGCCGGTTGGAGAAGCGCCGCGAAGTCGTTACGTTACAAATCTGTCGTAACTCCCTGGACGCGGTTCGAAAATCGGCGCAATCTATGCCAAGGATTGCTCTTGTAGGTTGCATCGTGCGGCCTTCTTACGACCGAATTCTCTGGAACCTTGCGTGATGTTCGATTGCCTCGCCGAGCCGGATGCTCTGGCACTGCCGCTGCATACCGTCAGCCCCGCCGGGCTCGACGCGCTGCGGCAAGGTCTGCCCGCCGGGGCGGCCGGCTTCCTGGATGCCAGCGGCTTCACCGGCCGGGCGCAGGAGGTAGCGCTGCTGCCGGGTGACGGCGGGATCATCGGCGCGGTGCTCGGCCTGGGCGAGGCGGCGCCGAGCCCCTGGTCCTTCGGCGGCCTGTCGCAGTCCCTGCCGGCCGGCTCGGCCTGGCGGCTGGCGGAACCGGCTGGGATCGCGGCGGATGCGGTGCTCGGCTGGTGCCTGGGGGCTTATCGTTTCAGCCGGTTCAAGGTGCCGAAGCGGGCACCGGCGCGGCTGGTGCCACCACCCGGGACCGAGGTGGCGCAACAGGCAGCCGCTGCCGCCTGGCGGGCGCGCGACCTGATCAACCTGCCGGCCAATCTGCTCGGCCCGGCCGAACTGGCTGCCGCGGTGCAGGAATTGGCCGCGGCGCATGGTGGCGACTGCACCATCATCGAGGATGAGGCGCTGGCCACCGGTTTTCCGGCGCTCGCCGCTGTCGGGGCCGGCAGCCCGCGGGCGCCGCGCGTCGCCATGCTGGAATGGGGCCATCCGGCGGCACCGCTGGTGGCGCTTTGCGGCAAGGGCGTCTGCTTCGACACCGGCGGGCTGGATTTGAAGCCTTCCGCCGGCATGCTGCGCATGAAGAAGGA
>JAQGIA010000569.1 GCA_028291445.1 Belnapia sp. | reverse complement strand
GCCCTGGTCGAGAAGGTGGAGACGGTGGTGCGGCTGATCCGCTCCAAGGGCGTCGGGGTCTATTTCGTCACCCAGAACCCGCTGGACCTGCCGGCCAGCGTGCTCGGCCAGCTCGGCAACCGGGTGCAGCATGCCCTCCGCGCCTTCACCCCGGGCGAGCAGAAGGCGGTGCGCGCTGCCGCCGAGACCTTCCGCCCCAATCCACGGCTGAAGGTCGAGGACGTCATCGGCACCCTCGGCGTGGGCGAGGCATTGGTCTCCACCCTCCAGGCCGATGGCACGCCGAGCCCGGTGGAGCGCGCCCGCATCCTGCCGCCGCGCGGCCGAATCGGCGCCATCACCCCGGAGGAACGCGCCGTGCTGATGCGGCAGAGCCCGGTCGCCGGCCGCTACGACCAAGCGGTGGACCGCGAATCCGCCTATGAACTGCTGACCGGCCGCGCCACCGGCGCCCCCGCCGATGGCCCGCGCCGCAGCGGCCCGGCGCCGACCCGCGGCAGCAACCCCTGGGGCGGCACCAGCCTGCCCCCGATGCCGGCGCCCATGCCGGTGCCCAAACCAGTGCCGGCGCCGCGCGGCCGCATCCCGCAAATTCCGCCCAAGGCGGAGTCGGGCGGCCTTGGCGGCATGCTGGGCGATATCCTCACCGGGCGCGGCGGCCGGCGGGAGGGGGTGGCGGAATCCCTGGCCAAATCCGTGGTCCGCAGCATGGGCAGCTCGGTCGGTCGGCAGATCGGCAATGCCGTGCTGCGCGGGGTGCTGGGCTCGATCCTCAAGCGGTAGGGCCTCAAGCAATGGGGCCGGCCTGAAACGGCAGGGTTGGAAGCAACCGCGAACGGGGGCATATCTGCGCCCGATCATGACCCCCTTCCGCAAGATGCATGGGATCGGCAACGACTTCGTCGTGCTGGACGCCCGCGCCGCGCCGCTGCCCATCACCCCGGTGCGCGCCGCCGCCATCGCCGACCGCCGGCGGGGGATCGGCTGCGACCAGTTCATCGTGCTGGAACCGGGGCGGGACGGCGCCGATGTCTTCATGCGCATCCGCAACCCGGACGGCTCCGAGGCCGGCGCCTGCGGCAATGCGACGCGCTGCATCGCAAGCCTGATCGCCGCCGAGAGCGGCCGCGACCGCATCCTGGTCCGCACCATCTCCGGCGACCTGCCGGTCGAGGCGCTGCCGGATGGCCTCTGGCGCGCCGACATGGGCCTTGCCCGGCTGGGCTGGCGCGAGGTGCCGCTGGCCGCCGAGATGGATACGCTGCACCTGCCGCTCGGCCGCGGCGTGCTGATGGACCCCGCCGCCTGCTCCATGGGCAATCCGCACGCCACCTTCTTCGTCCCCGACCTGGAGGCCGTGCCGGTCGAGAACCTCGGCCCCTCGCTCGAACAAGACCCGATCTTCCCCGATCGCGCCAACATCGGCTTCGCTCAAATCCTCTCGCCCGGGCATATCCGGCTGGAGGTCTGGGAGCGCGGCGCCGGCCGGACGCTGGCCTGCGGGTCGGCGGCCTGCGCAGCCCTGGTCAATGCCGCCCGCCGTGGCCTCGCCGGCCGCGCCGCCATCGTCAGCCTGCCCGGCGGCGACCTCCTCATCGATTGGCGCGAGGATGGCCATGTGCTGATGACCGGCCCGGTCGCCACCGCCTTCACCGGCATGCTCGATCTGGACACCTACCCCGCATGACCGTCGAGTTGCTGACCTTCGGCTGCCGCCTCAATACCTATGAGTCGGAAGCCATGCGCGCGCTGGCGACCGGGGCCGGTCATGCCGCCACGATCGTGGTCAATACCTGCGCCGTCACCGCCGAGGCCGAGCGCCAGGCGCGCCAGGCCATCCGCCGCGCCGCGCGGGACAATCCCGGCATGCCCATCATCGTCACCGGCTGCGCCGCGCAGATTTCTCCGGGCACCTGGGCGGCGTTGCCCGGCGTCACCCGCGTCATCGGCAATGCCGACAAGCTGAACCCGGCGAGTTGGGCGCTGGACGCCCCGCCTGCCCCGGTCACCGACATCATGGCGGCGACCGAGACGGCGGCGCATCTGGTCACCGAATTCGCCGGCCGGGCCCGCGCCTTCGTCCAGGTCCAGCAGGGCTGCGACCATCGCTGCACCTTCTGCGTCATCCCCTATGGCCGCGGCCCCTCCCGCTCCGTGCCGATCGGCGCCATCGTCGAGCAGGTGCGGCTGCTGGTCGGCAATGGCTACCGCGAGGTGGTCCTCACCGGGGTCGACATCACCAGCTACGGCCCGGACCTGCCCGGCGCGCCCTCGCTCGGCCAGATGGTCCGCCGCCTGCTGGCCCTGGTCCCCGAGTTGCCGCGCCTTCGGCTTTCCTCACTCGATCCGGTCGAGGTGGATGCCGACCTCTGGCGGCTGATCGAGACCGAGCCGCGGCTGATGCCGCATCTGCATTTGTCGTTGCAGCACGGCGCCGACCTGATCCTGAAGCGGATGAAGCGCCGCCACCTGCGCGCCGATGGCATCGCCTTCGCCCGCCGCGCCCGCGCGCTGCGGCCGGGCATCGTCTTCGGCGCCGATTTCATCGCCGGTTTCCCGACCGAGACCGAGGATCAATTCGCCGAGACCCTCGACCTGGTGGCCGAGATGGAACTGACCTTCCTGCACGTCTTCCCCTATTCGGAGCGCCCCGGCACCCCGGCCGCCCGCATGCCTGCCGTGCCGGTGCCGCTGCGCAAGGCCCGCGCCGCCCGCCTCCGCGCCGCCGGCCAGGCAAGCGCCGAGCGCTATTACGCGGCACGGGTCGGGGCCGGGCGCCAGGGGCAGGAGGAAGCCGTGCTGTTCGAACGTGACGACCGTGGCCATACCGCGCATTTCGCCCCGATCCGGCTGACCGGCGGCACCGCGACACCGGGCTCGCTCAGGCCGCTCCGGGTCACCGGCGCCGATGCCGCCGGCCTGCTGGCCGAGTTCGCCTGATGGCGCTGAAGGACTGGCTCGGCCGGCTGCGCGGCAAGGCGCCAGAGCCGGAGCCGGAGCCAGGGCCGGAGCCGGAGGTCCCGCCGTCCGAGGAGGCTCGCCTCACCACCCCGCCGGGCCAATTGCCCGAGCCGACGGTACCCCAGGGCGCCCCGACCCTGCCGCCGGCGGCCAGCCCGGCCATTCCGGTGCCGCCGCTCGCCCCGGTGCCGCCGCCCTTCACCGCGCCTGCGCCGCTGGAGCGGCTGGCCCCGGCCCCAGCCCCGGGTCCGGCCGTGCTGCCCAGGCCGGATCCGGAGGTGCCGCCCTCGGATGATGCGGCCGCCCTGCGCGAGGTCCAGGCTCGCGAGGCGGCCGAGGCTGCGGCAAAGCTGGACGCGGCGCCCGAGCCCGTTACCGAGCCCGAGCCCGAGCCCGAGCCCGCAGCCGAACCCGCAGCAGTGCTCGAGCCCTCTGGCGGCTGGTTCGCCCGGCTCCGTACCGGCCTGTCGCGCTCCACCGCCCGGCTGACCGACAGCGTCACCGCCCTGTTCCGCAAGCGCCGGCTGGACGAGACGGCGCTGGAGGAGCTGGAGGAGACGCTGATCGCCGCCGATCTCGGCGTCGCCGCCGCCGGCCGCATCGTCGAGGGTTTCCGCCGCACCCGCTTCGGCAAGGAGGTCACCGACGACGAAGTAAAGGCGGCGCTGGCCGAAGCCATCGCCGAGATCCTCGGCCCGGTCGCCCTGCCGATGCCGATCGAACCCGGCCGCGCCCCGCATGTGGTGCTGGTGGTCGGCGTCAACGGCACTGGCAAGACCACCACCATCGCCAAGCTCGGCCAGCAATACCGCGAGCAGGGGCTGCGCTGCGCCTTCGTCGCCGGCGATACGTTTCGCGCCGCCGCGGTGGAGCAGTTGCAGATCTGGGGCGACCGCACCGGCGCCCGGGTGCATGCCCCGGCAAAGCAGGGTGCCGACGCCGCCGGCCTCGCCTTCGACGCGCTGACCGCCGCCCGGACCGATGGCACGCAGGTGCTGCTGGTCGATACCGCGGGCCGCTTGCACAACAAGTCGGCGCTGATGGAGGAATTGCGCAAGGTCATCCGGGTGATGAGGCGCGTCGATCCGACCGCGCCGCATTCCGTGCTGCTGGTGCTGGACGCGACCACCGGCCAGAACGCTGTCCAGCAAGTGAAAGTCTTCGGCGAGATGGTGGATGTCACGGGCCTCGCCGTCACCAAGCTGGATGGTAGCGCCAAGGGCGGCGTGGTGGTGGCGTTGGCCCAGGAATTCGGTCTGCCGGTGCATTTCGTGGGCGTCGGCGAGAAGGCGGCGGACCTCCGCCCCTTCGCCGCGAAGGATTACGCCCGGGGGCTGATGGGCCTGGATTGACCGCGGGCGCCAGCTTGGATTGACGGCGCCGCCTTGGGCGCGGAGCCTGCGCGGCCCATAGCCAGGACCCTTCCGCATGCCTGAAATCCGCTGGGACCGCATGACCGGTCCCGAACTCAAGGCGCTCGCCGGCCGCGACGCACTGGTGGTGCTGCCGATCGGCAGCCTGGAACAGCATGGCCCGCATCTGCCGGTCTGGACCGACAGCGCCTGTGCCCATGAATTCGCCCTGCGCGCCGCCACCGCCGTGGCTGACGACCTGCCGGTCGCCGTGCTGCCGCCGCTGTGGCTCGGCCTGTCGGAACACCACCTGCCCTTCGGCGGCACCATCACCCTGGACCATGCCACCTTCCAGGCGGTGCTCCGCTGCATCGTCCGCTCGCTGGTGGCCGATGGCTTCCGCCGCTTGCTGATCGTCAACGGCCATGGCGGCAACATCGACCCGCTGGCCGTCGCTGGGCGGGAACTGGCGGTGGAATTCGGCATTCCCATCGTCACCACCACTTGGCCGCAGGCTGCCGCCGCCGCCATCGCCGGCATCCTCACCACCCAGCCCGGCATCCA
>JAQGIA010000566.1 GCA_028291445.1 Belnapia sp. | reverse complement strand
TAGCGGGCGGTGAGCTTCGCCTCCTCCTCCAGATCCTCGGCGATGGCGGGATCGAAGGTGGTGATGTCCATCTCCCACAAGCGCAGCGCATGGGCGCCGGCCACGGCATGGACGGCGGCGCGGTCCGGCAGGGCGAGCAGGCGGCGCTTCAGCGCGACCTCATGCCCGGTGGCCACTGGCGAGAGGGTGTCGCTGTATTCGCGTGCCGCCTTGGCCTCGGCATCGGTGGTGTCCTGGGCAAAGCGCAGGTGGACCAGCGCCGACCAGCTATCGTAGTCGCGGCGCAGCGCGTCCCATTCCGCCAGCGCGCCGGCCACATCGCCGCCATCGAGCTTGCCGTGCAGATAGGCGTAGCTGGCGGCCAGGCCCTCGGCGGTCGGGGTGGCGAAGGAGAGTTCGTCGAAGCGAGGTTCGGTCATGCGGCGGGCCTCACGCGACAGGGGTGAAGTGGAAGACGGCGCAGGGCACGTCGATCGGCGCCGGCAGGGAAACGGCATCGAGCGGCCCAGCCACCGTGCCATCCGCCAGGGTGGCGCTGCCGGAGAGCAGCACGGCGAAGCCGGTATCCGTCGGGCGCGGCACGCGGATTTCGACCGAATGCCGGTACAGCGCGCGTTCCGAGATCGCGTTCACCACCAGGCAGGGGCCGTCCAGCAGCCGGCAGCGGCAGGCGCGGCCGCCATCGAAGGGGCTCGGCACCTGCAGCCGGTCCACCACCAGCGGCGGGCCGTCGGCGAAATCGAGGGCGAAGCCACGGCCGCGCAGCAGGGTGATGGTCCGGTCCTGGCCCTCGTAGTTCGAGAAATCCGCCGGGCCGTCGAGCCAGGCGAAGCCGATGAACCAGCCCGGCCCTCCCGCGACATCGGCCTTGCGGCCAGCGCCGTTGCGCCAGGGGGAAATGGGCAGATCGGCATGGCGACGGAGCATGGGGTCAGATCCCGCTGAGGGGTGGGATGGTGGCCCGGAAGGAGGGACGCTCCGCCAGGCTGTCGAAGAAGCGGGCCAGCACCGGGCGGCCCTCCCGCCAGGGCCAGGCGCGGTGGCGGCGCTCGGCATAGCCGAGGGCGCAGCCGAGCAGGATATCCGCGGCATCGGGTCGGGCGGGGGCGGTCCAGCCCTGGACCTCCCCCTGGGCCTCCAACGCATCGGCCACACGGTTCACCCGCGTCGTCTCAAGGGCGATGACGCCGGGGGAGCGTTCATGCTCAGGCCGGCGCAGCTCGCGGTTCCAGACCGCCATCCCCTCCAGCAGCCCCAGCACCTGGCCGCAGCGGGCCAGCGCGGCGGGCGGCAGCAGCGGATAGGCGCCGCCGAGGGTATCGAGGTAGGGCAGGATCAGCGCCGTCTCGGTCAGCACCGTGCCGTCGGCCAGCACCAGGGTCGGCACCCGGCCGACCGGGCTATGCGGCAGCACCACCGCCTTGGGGTCGCGGAGGGTGGTCTCGCGCTCCTCCACCCGGTCCAGCAGGCCGGTCTCGCGCAGCGCGACCCGGACGGCGCGGGCATAGGGGGAGCCGGAGGAATAAAAAAGCTGCATCGGCCGGACTGTTGCCCGGCCGAGGCCGTCCGTCTAGCTAGCGCGGACGCCGCGGCGGCCCGGACGGGCGCGCCGGGTAGCTCGGGCGCGGGCCACCCTCCCTCGGGCCGGCCGACCGCGGCCGCGGCGTATCGGCCAGCGGCGCCTCGGCCGGGATGATGCGGATCTGCGCGTCCTTCGCCTCGGTGGCCGGACGGGCGGCGGCGGCGGCGAAGCGCTCGGCGGCCCAGGGGGCGACCTCGAAGCGCGTCTCCCGCTCCTGCACCTGGATCCGGCCGATGTCCTGGCGCGTCACGTTGCCGCGGCGGCAGAGGAAGGGCAGCACCCAGCGCGGGTCGGCATTCCCGTTGGTGCGGCCGAGGTTCATCTTGAACCAGGCGCCGGGAGCGCTCGGCCCGCCATTGGGCGGACGCGGCGCCCGGTCCTCGGTATAGGGCCGGGTCGGCCGGTCGGTGATCTCGGCCAATTCCTCGGGCGCCGGCAGCGGGCCGCGCATCACCCGCATCAGGGCGACGGCGACGGCTTCCGGCGTCTGGGTCTCCAGCAGGCTGCGGGCCAGGACGAGGTCGCTTTCGCCGGCCTCCTCGCCGGCCAGCTCGCCGGCCTGGACCAGGATGCGGGCATCGTCCTGCGCCTTGATCGCCTCGGCCGAGGGCGCCGGCCCCCAGGCGGCCTGGACCCGGGCCTCGTTCAGCAGGCGCTCGGCGGCGCGGCGGCGGTTGTGCGGCACGAGCAGGGCGCTGATGCCCTTGCGCCCGGCCCGGCCGGTGCGGCCGCTGCGGTGCAGCAGCGTCTCCGGGTCGTTCGGCAGCTCGGCATGGATGACCAGGCCGAGGTCGGGCAGGTCGATGCCGCGCGCCGCGACGTCGGTCGCCACGCAGACCCGGGCACGGCCATCGCGCAGACTCTGCATGGCGCGGTTGCGCTCGGCCTGGGACAGCTCGCCGGAGAGGGCCACGGCGGCGAAGCCGCGTTCGGCGAGGTTGCCGTGCAGCCGCGTCACGGTGGCGCGGGTGCGGCAGAAGACCAGGGCGGAGCGGGCCTCGAAGAAGCGCAGGCAATTGACCACCGCGCGCTCGATCTCCTGCGGGGCGATCAGCAGGCCGCGGTTTTCGTTGTCGCCGTGCTGGGCGCCCTCGTCGCCGGCGGCGATGCGCAGCGCGTCCTTCTGGTAGGTGCGGGCGATGGCGGCGATGCCGTTCGGCACGGTCGCCGAGAACAGGAAGGTGCGGCGCTCGGCCGGGGTGGTCTCGAGGATCGCCTCCAGCTCCTCGCGGAAGCCGAGGTCGAGCATCTCGTCGGCCTCGTCCAGCACCACGGCGCGC
>JAQGIA010000556.1 GCA_028291445.1 Belnapia sp. | reverse complement strand
AGACCAGCCCCTCTGCGGTCGGCGGGCCGCCCGGCACAAAGACATCGACCGGCACGATACGGTCGAAGCCGCGCACCACGCTATAGGAGTAATGGTAATAGCCGCCGCCATTGGCGCAGCTGCACATGCTGATCACCCAGCGCGGCTCGTACATCTGGTCGTAGACCTTGCGCAAGGCCGGGGCCAACTTGTTGGACATCGTACCGGCCACGATCATCACGTCCGACTGCCGCGGCGAGCCGCGAGGGATGACGCAGAAGCGGTCGAGATCGTAGCGCGCCATATAGGCGTGGATCATCGGCACCGCGCAGCAGGCCAGGCCGAAGGTCATCGGCCACAGGCTGCCGGTCCGGGCCCAGTTCACCACCTTGTCGAGGTTGGCGACGACGAAGCCCTTGTCCTCGATCTCGCCGGTGATGCCCTTCACCACCGCATCCTGCGCCGCGCCCGGCGCCAGATGATCGCGGTTCCAGGCCAATGTATCGGTATTGTCGGTCATGGGTCTCTCCTGGGGATTCTGCGGCGTGACGGCGAGGCCGTCACTCCCAGTCCAGGGCGCCCTTGCGCCATTCATAGACGAAGCCAACCGTCAGCACGCCGAGGAAGGCGACCATCGACAGGAAGCCGAACCAGCCGATGCCGCCCAGCGCCACCGCCCAGGGGAACAGGAAGGCCACCTCCAGATCGAAGATGATGAAGAGGATGGCGACCAGGTAGAAGCGCACGTCGAAGCGCCGACGGGTATCGTCGAAGGGCTCGAAGCCGCATTCATAGGCGGAAAGCTTCTCGGGGTCGGGCTTCTGCCGTGCCACCAGCAGGCTGTCGCCCACCATGGCCACCGCGATGCCTCCGGCGATGCCCAGGAAGACCAGGATGGGGAAATACTCGGCCAGCAGCGGCTGGGTCATGTTTGCTCCGCCCACAGACGCGCTGTGATGGCTCTTCGGCGGTTGAAAGGACAAGGCCCATCACCACTGCCGCAGTGCAGCGCGGCCGGACATTAGCCCCGCCCCGCCCACACCGCCATAGGGGGAATAGGGCTTTTGCTCGCAGGATCTGGCGACGGCGCCCCGGAACGAAAAGGGGGTAAAATGCGGCAGAGGCGCCGCTCCTGATGGAACGGCGCCTCTGGTGCCTGCTGTTCGCGTGGCGCGAGTGACGGGGCTCGAACCCGCGACCTCCGGCGTGACAGGCCGGCGCTCTAACCAACTGAGCTACACCCGCCCGCGAACAGGAGCCGGGGTTTATGGGCAGGCGCCCGAGGTGTCAAGCGCTCCCGGCCGCCCCGTCATCAGTAAATCACCACCACCGGCGTAGGCGTCAGCGCTGCCGCCAAGGCGGCCGAAGCCCATAGGCTGGCGGTCTGCTGCGCCTGCATCGCCAGCTTCTGCTGGAAGGCCTGCTCGGCCGCTTCCGCCTGCTCGATCTGCTGCAGCCAACGCCGCGCCTCACCGTCGCCGCGGCTTGCCGCCAGCGACAGCCAGCTCCGCGCCTCCTGGATGTCCTGGCCCATTTCCTCGAGCCCGGTCATGTAGAGCCGCCCCACCGCCTTCTGCGCCGGGAGAAAGCCGTTCTGCGCCGAACGCCGCATCCATTGCAGCGCCTCGTAGGAGCGGCGGGACACGCCGTCGCCACGGAAATACATCAGGGCGAGGTTGTACTGGCTTTCGGCCACGCCCTTCTCGGCCGCCATGGTGAACCAGCGCGCCGCCTCGGCCGAATCGCGTGGCAGGCCGCGGCCCTGGAGGAACAGGAAGCCGAGGTTATGCGCCGCCTGGGCCACCCCGCCACTGGCCGCATCGGTATAGAGCTGGATGGCCCGCGCCCGACCGCCCGACGCCGCACCCTGCTCGACCAGCCGACCGAGCCGGTACATCGCGAAGGGCATGCCGGCACCAGCCGCAATCTCGTAGTTGCGCACCGCCAGGCCGGTGTTGCGGCCGAGCCCGCCGGCGCCGAATTCATAGGCGTGGCCCAGCCGATAGGCCGCGCCGGGATCGCCTGACGCCGCCCCGGCCCTGAGGTCGGCGATCGGCTCGCCCCGGTAGAGATCCGGATCGGCCTGGCGTTGCAGCCTTTCGTCATCTGCGATGACGATGGTCTGCGCTTCGCGCGACTGCACCCGGCAGCCGGAGGGGTCGCAGACCTCGACGCCAGGGCCGAAGCCGCTGCCGCCGATCATCCGTGGCTGGCAGCCTGCCAGCAGCAAGCCGAGGCCGAGCGCCGCACTGGCCAGGCCAGCGCGGCCGCCCGCCTCAGCGGGAGCGCAACGCGCCACCACCGGTGCCGAGCCCGCCACGAACGTCCTGCGCCTTATAGTTCCGCACCGCGACGACCAGCTTGTTGTAGGCATCGACGAAGGCGGCCACCGTCGCCTGGCCGGCCGGGGTGCGCTGGTAGCCGCCCAGCACGCCACCTGCCGTGGCGCCGAAACCGCCCACCATGGCGCCGAAATTCGTCGCCGTGGCCGAGCCGTCCGAGGCCGCCACCTGCACGCCGCTGCGCATGTCGAAGACCGACATGGTGACGGAGGTGGCGGATTGGGACATCGCCGCCCCCGCCAGCCCGACAGCGAGGCCGCCCCAGCCGCCGATGCCGCCGCCGAGCCCGCCGAGATCCTGGTTGGAGAACAGGATGGCCGGCTCGATGAACAGGTCGGCCGCGACCCGCTGGCCGCGCTGCATGTTGGAGCCGGCCCGGAATTCGCCGCTGTTGCGCATATCGCCGACCATGCCGCGCATCCGGCCTTCCAGCCGGTTGTTGCCGAGCGAGGTGATCACGAAGCAATTGGACTGCTGGATCACCAGCCGGACCATCGGCTCGATGGTGGTGATCTGGGTCCGTGCGGTGAAGGGCCCCCACCAGCTCTGGTCGCGACCGTCATCGACCGCGACCGTGCCGAGCGGTTCGCTGCAGCGTTGCAGGTTTCGATCTGCCCCGACGCTGGATGCGCCACCGGCGGCCCCGGTCACCGGGCCGCTGGACGTGCCCTGCTGAATGCAGCCGCCGAGGGTCAGAACGGCCAGCGCCGCAATGCCGCGCTTCAATGACTTGATACGCAAATCTACCTCCGCCGGCTGCCCACGGACATCAGCCATGTGCTTACAAGCGGAATTCTACACGAACCGAGAAGGCAACGGAAGCGAGCGGAAATCACAGTTTGGGCGCTGTAGGGATCGAACCTACGGCCACCTGCGTGTAAGGCAGGCGCTCTACCGCTGAGCTAAGCGCCCAGGGTGCGGCCGCCCGACCCGGCGGCCGCGTTGGCTCAGTTCACCGAATCCTTCAAGCCTTTGCCGGCCTTGAAGCGGACGGTGGTGGTGGCAGGGATCGCGATCTCCTCGCCGGTCCGGGGATTGCGGCCCTTGCCGGCCTTGCGCTTGGAGGTCGAGAAAGTCCCGAAGCCCACGAGCCTCACATCCGTCTTGGCCTTCAAGGACTCCGTGATGGCTTCGAATACCGCGTCGAGGATGTCGCTGGCCTTGGCCTTGGGCAGGTCGCCCGCTTCGGCGACGATCGTGATGAGATCCTGCTTGTTCATGCGCTAGCCCCCCTTCTCCCAATATGTCGTCGGCACTCCGGGAGAATCCCGGGACGGTTCGGAGAGCGGGACTGTAAGGGTCCGGATTCTCGCGCGTCAATCACGGGTAGTGCCCAGGACCGCAGTTATCCGCCATTTTCTGCGCATCCGTGGCCAAGGGATCGCATGGGCGGAGCCAGCGCGCTCCGCCCACATGACAACCGCTTAATGCGGCAGTGCCGGCACCGTGCCATCGCCATCCGCGGCGCGTGCGGTCGGCGGGTCCGGCGGCTCCTCCCACGAGATCGCATCGGGTTTGCGCACCAGGGCTGCCGAAATGACCTCGTCGACATGGGAGACGGCCCTGATGGTCAGGCCCTTCTTCACGTTGTCAGGAATCTCGGCCAGGTCCTTCTCGTTGTCCTTCGGGATGAAGACGGTGGTGATGCCGGCCCGCAGCGCCGCCAGCAGCTTCTCCTTCAACCCGCCGATCGGCAGCACGCGGCCACGCAAGGTGATCTCGCCGGTCATCGCCACCTCGCGCCGCACCGGAATGCCGGTGAGGACCGAGACGATGCTGGTCGCCATGGCGATACCGGCGCTCGGACCATCCTTGGGCGTCGCACCTTCCGGCACATGCACATGGATGTCCCGCTTGTCGAAAAGCGTCGGCTTCAGGCCGAAGCTGGTCGCCCGCGACCGCACATAGGACATGGCGGCCGAGACGCTTTCCTGCATCACGTCGCCCAGCTTGCCGGTGGTCTGCACCTTGCCCTTGCCCGGCACGGTCACCGATTCGATGGTCAGGATCTCGCCGCCCACCTCGGTCCAGGCGAGGCCGGTGACGACGCCCACCATGTCCTCCGCCTCGGCCTCGCCATAGCGGTGCTTGCGCACGCCGGCGAATTTCTCGAGGTTCTTGGCGGTGA
>JAQGIA010000549.1 GCA_028291445.1 Belnapia sp. | reverse complement strand
CACCACGCCGCCATTCAGCTTCGCCGCCGCCTCCTCGAGCACCTGCTGCACCGACAGCCCGTTGCCCTGGCGTTGCCAGCCGACGAAGGGCCCGCCGTCATATTCGAGGGTCAGCGCATAGAGCGGCATCAGCCCAGGCTGGTGCCCGCCGGCAGCGGGAACCCCCGCAGGAAATCCGCCGCCGGCACCGGTCCGCGACCTGGGCGCTGCAGCCGCAGCAGGCGCAGCGCGCCCGTGCCGCAGGCGACCAGCGCCGCGTCGTCCAGCAGCCGCCCGGGCGGCCCGGCGCCATCCTCCACCGCCGCCGCCAGCACGCGGATCGTCTCGCCCCGATAGGGGAAGCCGGTGCCCGGCCAGGGGTTGAGCGCGCGGACCCGGCGTTCCAGCAGCGCGGCCGGCAGCGACCAGTCCAGCCGGGCATCGTCCTTGGTCAGCTTCGGCGCATAGGTCATGCCGGCCTCCGGCTGCGGCACCGGCGGCGGGTCGCGCTCCAGCGCCTCCAGCACCAGCCGGGCGCCGAGCGTGGCCAGGGCATCGTGCAATTCGGGCGTGGTGGTGCGGGGGCCGAGCGGCACGCTGCCGCGCAGCAGCATCGGGCCGGTATCCAGCCCGGCCTCCATCCGCATGATGGTCACGCCGCTTTCGGCATCGCCGGCCAGGATCGCCGCCTGGATCGGCGCCGCTCCGCGCCAGCGCGGCAGCAGCGAGGCATGGATATTGAGGCAGCCGCGCCCCGGCGCATCCAGCATGGCCTGCGGCAGGATCAGCCCATAGGCGGCGACCACCGCGGCATCCAGCCCCAGCGCGGCGAAGGCTGCGTGTTCCGCCGCATCCCGCTTAAGCCGTGCCGGGGTCCGCACCGGCAACCCCAGCGCCAGTGCCGCAATATGGACCGGGCAGGGGGCTTCCTTCTGGCCCCGCCCGGCCGGCCGGGGCGGCTGGCAATAGACCGCGGCCAGCTCATGCCCGGCCGCATGCAGCGCATGCAGCGCCGGCACCGCGAAATCCGGGCTGCCCATGAATGCGAGCTTCAATCCCGCACCTTCGCCTTGAGATCCTTGGCCAGCTTGCGCAGCAGCATGTTGCGCTTCAACGCACTGATGTGGTCGACGAACAGCACGCCATCCAGATGGTCCAATTCGTGCTGCAGGCAGGTTGCCAGCAGCCCTTCCGCCTCGATCTCCCGCTTCGCCCCGCTCAGGTCCAGGTAGCGCAGCTTCACCCGCGCCGGGCGGGTGACCTCGGCGAATTGCCCGGGCAGGGAGAGGCAGCCCTCCTCGCGCGTCGCCAGCTCCTTGCTCGCGGCCATGATCTCGGGGTTCACCAGCACCAGCGGGTCCGGCTTGTCGTTCTTCTGCAGGTCGACCACCACCAGGCGCAGCAGGGTGCCGACCTGCGGCGCCGCCAGGCCGATGCCGGGGGCCTTGTACATCGCCTCCAGCATCTGCGGGGCCAGCGCGCGGACCATCGCCGCATCGCCGGGGCCCACGGCGCGCGTCTTGCTGCGCAGCCGCGGGTCGGGCACCAGCAGGATCGGCAGCGTCGCGGCCTCGGGCGATTCGGTGGCGTCGGCCGGGGCCAGGGGCAAGGGCAGTGGGTGGGACGAGGTCTCGGGCATGGCGATCGGGCACTCCGCGGGGCGATGTAGCCCCCGCGCCACCCCCTTGCAACCGAAGCCGCCCTGGCCAACATCATCCTGTGGCCGGGCGCTTCGGGTCCGGCCGCCGCTTCGCTCCGCATGAGGAGGCTCCGCGTGTCGCGTCCATCGGTTTTCGGCTCTCCGCTGTTTCTCGGCTTCGATCACCTCGAACAGATGCTCGACCGCGTCGCCAAGAGCTCGGATGGCTACCCCCCCTACAATATCGAGCAGACGGCGGAGAACCGGCTGCGTATCAGCCTGGCCGTCGCCGGCTTCTCCATGGACGACCTCCAGATCACCCAGGAGGACAATCAATTGGTGATCCGCGGCCGCCAGCGCGACGATGCCGAGGGCCGCATCTTCCTGCATCGCGGCATCGCCGCGCGGCAGTTCCAACGGGCTTTCGTGCTGGCCGAGGGCATCGATGTGGAGGGTGCCTGGCTCGACAGCGGGCTGCTGCATGTCGATTTGCAAAGGCCGCAGCCGGAAGTCCGGGTCCGCAGCATCCCGATCAGCGGCGGAAACCAGGGGCCAGGGTCAGCTAAGCCGACACAATCCCGCGGTTTCGGTGCCAATGTGGCGCCGATGCCGATCGTCGAAGGGCGTGCCACTCGCGGCTGAGTGCCGACCGGGCGCCCATGCATGGGCCATTCGGCCATGCCATCAGGAGACGTAGTATGAACAACCATGATGCTTCCTCCGACGCACCGCGCCAGGTCAGCTTTGCCCTGCGCCACCTGTCGGTCGCCGACTGGGCCCGCTTCGGCGTGCAGGAGATCGCCTATATCCGCCCGGTGGTGGTGAACGGCGAACCGGCCATTTCGATCCATGCCGCCGACGGCACCCCGATCGGCGCCGCGCCGAATGCCGCATTGGCGATCGCCGCCATCGAGCAGCATGAGCTGGCGGCCGTTCTGGTCCATTGAGGGCAGGGCTCCTGCTGCGTTGTCGAGAGGGGCGCCGCCCCTCTCGAACCCGCCCCGCCGCCGGCAGAAAAGCAGAATAGCCTAACCCCTGGGGGGTCCAGGGGCCTTTCGGCTCCTGGTGGGGTAGTCTGAAGGGGCAAAGCCCCTTCATCCTTACAGCACCCAGCCCCGCTAACCCGGGTTGGAATCGATCCAGCCAACGCAGCCATCCGGCCGCCGATACACCACCGCCAATGCGCCCGATCCGCTGTTGCGGAACATCAGCACCGGCTGATGCGTCAGGTCGAGCCGCATCACCGCTTCCCGCACGCTCAGCCGGGCGATGAAACTGGGCTGCTCGGCGATGATGGCGCTGTGCCCGGCATCGGGCTGCTCCGCCTCCGGCTCGTCGGTGCCGGCCGCATCGGGCTCCTCCTCCGCATCCGCTTCCAGCACGTATTGGGTTGCCGCCTCGGCCGCATCCGGGCGCTCCTCGGCCATGCTGCGGGCATGGTCGTTCACCCGGCGGCGATAGCGGCGCAGCCGCTTGGCGACATGCTCGGCGGCGACCTCGAAGGCCTTGTGGGCATCGACGCCCTCGCCCTCGCCTCGCATGAACAGGTTCTTGCCGGCCTTGAGGTTGATGTCGCAGGCAAAGAAGGCTCCCATCCGCCCCTTCGCATCGCGTCGGAAAGTCACGTTCGCTTCCAGCGCATGATCGAAATACTTGCGGGCAATGATCGTGAGGCCCTCCCTGACGTGCGTCTTCAGCGCCTCGCCGGTCTCGACCTGCTTGCCCGCGACAGTGATATGCATGTGGACAGACCTCCTTGCCGGTAAACCGGAAGGGCCGCCCGGCAAACCGGCGGTGATCCGAGGGGAACAGCCCCCCCGGCATGCGCCGCAGGGTCATGCCGATGAGCCGATGGCCGCCCACCGGCAGGATCAGGCCGGGACGGCCTTCTCCCGCTTGCGCTGCACGGATGATGGGATGCGCAGCGCCTCACGGTATTTGGCCACCGTTCGGCGGGCGATGTCCACGCCTTCCGTACGCAGCCGCTCGACGATCGCATCGTCGGACAGCACCGCCTCGGGATGTTCCTGGTCGATCATCCCCCGGATGCGGTGGCGCACCGCCTCGGCGCTGTGGGATTCGCCGCCATGGGTACCGGCGATAGCGGTGGTGAAAAAATATTTCAGCTCAAAGGTGCCGCGCGGCGTGGCGATGTACTTGTTGGCGGTGACGCGGGAGACGGTGCTCTCGTGCATCTGCACCTCCTCCGCCACGTCGCGCAGGATCAGCGGGCGGAGGTATTCCACGCCGTGGCGGAAGAAGCCGTCCTGCCGGCGGACGATCTCGCCGGCCACCTTCAGGATGGTATTGGCCCGCTGCTCCAGGCTTTTCAGCAGCCAGTTGGCGCTCTGCAGCTTCTCGGCCAGGAAGGCCTTGTCGTCCTTGCTGCGGGCGCCGACCTGGCATTTGGCATGGAAGCCGCGGTTCACCAGCACCCGGGGCAGGGTCTCGGGGTTCAGCTCCAGGATCCAGCTGGCGTCCGGGGCGCGCCGCATCAGCACGTCGGGCACCAGCGCCGGCGCCGGCAGTTGGTCGAAGCTCGCCCCCGGCTTGGGGTCGAGCCGGCGAAGCTCGGCGATCATGTCGCTGAGATCCTCGGAATCGACGCCGCAGATCGCCATCAGCCCGGCCCGGTCACGCCGCGCCAGCAGGTCCAGATTGTCAACCAGCGCCTGCATCGCCGGGTCCAGGCGGTCCTTCTCGGCGAGCTGCACGCCGAGGCATTCGGCCAGGTTTCGGCAGAACATCCCCACCGGATCGAAGCGCTGCATCCGCTGGCGGACGGCGGTCACCACCTCCACCGCGCAGCCCATGGCCTGGGCCAGCCGCGCATCCTCCACCGGCAGCCGCCCGGCGGCATCGACCAATGCCAGGATCTGGGCGGCGATCAGCCGGTCGCGCGGATGCTCGAAGGTGAGCCGGGCCTGTTCGCCGAGATGCTCGCGCAGCGTATGGCCGCGCGCCGCCAGGTCGTCGACGCCGGACAGGTCCTCGCCGAAATCCGCCCGGCCGCCCTTGCCATAGGGCGATTCATAGCCGCCGCCCTGGTCGTAGACATTCTCGAAATCGGTATCCAGCGGCGCCGCCGCCTCGGCCGGCAGGGTCTCCGACATCGCCACCGCATGGCTGTCGGCGCCTTCCTCGACCCGGGGCGAGGTATCGACGCGGTGGCCGTCGTCCGGCCCGGCCAATACCCGGTCGTCCCGCTCCAGCAGCGGGTTGCGTTCGAGCTCCTCCTCGACGAAGGCGGTGACCTCGAGGTTGGAGGATTGCAGCAGCTTGATGGCCTGCCGCAATTGCGGGGTCATCACCAGCGACTGCGATTGCCGCAGGTCGAGCCGCGGCGCCATGCTCATGGCGGGCCAGCCTTACCCAGGGACCCGCAACCCGGGGCCCCACACGCGGGCGCGGTTGTCACAAACTGAACCGCTCGCCGAGATAGACCCGGCGCACGCCCTCATGCGCCACGATGTCGTGCGGCAGCCCCTCCATCAGCACCTGGCCATCGTGCAGGATATAGGCCCGGTCGATGATCTCCAGCGTCTCGCGCACGTTGTGGTCGGTGATGAGCACGCCGATCCCGCGATTCTTCAGATGCTTCACCAGGTCGCGGATTTCGCCCACCGCGATGGGGTCGATGCCGGCCAGCGGCTCGTCGAGCAGGATGTAGGAGGGATGCGTCGCCAGCGCCCGGGCGATCTCGCAGCGCCGCCGTTCGCCGCCCGACAGCGCCAGGGCCGGCGCCCGGCGCAGATGGGCGATGCCGAATTCGGCCAGCAGCGCATCCAGCATCTGCTCCCGCCGCTCGCGCACCGGCTCCACCACTTCCAGCGCGGCGCGGATGTTGTCCTCGACCGACAGGCCGCGGAAGATCGAGGCCTCCTGCGGCAGGTAGCCGAGGCCGAGCCGGGCGCGGCGGTACATCGGCAGGTTGGTCACGTCATGGCCATCCATGATGACCCGGCCACCATCCGGCTGCACCAGCCCGGTGATCATGTAGAAGGTGGTGGTCTTGCCCGCGCCATTCGGCCCGAGCAGCCCGACCGCCTCGCCCCGCTTGAGGTTGATCGAGACGTTCCGCACCACCGGCCGCTTGCGGTAGCGTTTGCCGAGGCCGATCGCCACCAGCCCGCCCTCGCCCTCGATTGCGCTGAACGGCGAGGTGCCCCCGGTTAGGCCAGCCGGGAGGCCACTGGGCGGCGCCTTGGCGCGGGATGCCACTGGGTCGTTCATCGGCTGCGGCGCTCCGGCGTGGCAGGTTGGGTCGCGCCGTTCTGGCCCGCCGGCTGCTGGGTGCCAGGCTGCTGAATGCCAGGCTGCTGGGCGCCAGGCTGCTGGGTGCCGGGTGCTTCCGGGTTCTGGTTCGGCAGGATCAGCCCCTGCACCCGGGCGCCGGGGGTCGAAACCAGCCGCGCCACCCCGGTCCGCATGTTCACGATGGCTTCCTGCCCGTTGATCTGGTTGTCGCCGCGGGTGATCCGCACGTCGCCCAGCAGCCGCGCCATGCCGGTCGCCGCGCTGTAGATGCCGCGGCTGCCGCGCACCACCTCGGTGGGTGTGCGGATTTCGACGTTGCCGAAGGCCTCGACCCGGTCGAGCTTGCCGGCCCCGGGCGGCTCGCGCTCGCCCGGGCTGGCCGGCCTGGCGGCGGGCTGGGGACCAGGGGCGGCGGGCGTGCTGCCCGGCCCCCCTCCTGGCCCATCCAGCAGGTAGGAAACCAGCGTATCCGCGGTGATCCGCCGCCCTTCGGCGCTGTCGACCACCACGGCATTGCCGCGCGCCACCGCCATCTTGCGGGCGGACCAGTATTCCAGGCTGTCCTTGGCGGTGATCACCTGCTGCGCCGTGGTCAGCGACAGGTCGCGCCCGGTCAGCACCAGCACCGCCTGGTCGATATCGAAGACCGCGCGGTCGCCGCGCGCGACATCGGTGGCGGAGGTGATGCGCACCCGCCCCTCCGCCTCCAGCCGCCAGATCTCGCTGGCGCCACCGAGCGCCTGATCCGCCACGCCCGCTCCGGGGGGGGGCGGGGAGGGGGCGGGCGCCGCCGCCGGGCTGGCGCCAGGAGCCATACCAGGGGCCGGACCTGGGGCCGCACCGGGGCGGGCCTGCGGCCGGTAGCGTGCCAGCAGCCGGTCGGCATTCACCGTGACGCCGCCGCGGATGGCCCGGGCCTCGCCGCGGGCGATCACCACCTGCTCCGCCTGGCGCCATTCGATGCCATCGGCGGCGGTGACATCCACCGGGCCGCCCTGCGACATGTCGAGGCCCTGGGCCAGCGCGGGCCCGGCAACGGGCGCGGTGGCCAGGGGGGCGGCCAGGGCGGCGACCAGCAGCCCGAGGGGCAGGCGGCGCATCACCGCCCGCCTTCCAGCACGGCATGCGCCCGGCCGGTGAAGACCACCACCGCGCCGCGATCGGTCAGGCGGAAGCCTTCCGAGGTCAGCGTGCCGAAGCCGCCCTGCGCCGCTACCGGCGCATCGCCGCTGGCGCTGCCGGCATCGATCTGCACCGCCGCCTCGTCGGTTTGCAGCCGCAACCCGCTGTCATGATAAATTGTCACCGCACCCGCCAGGTCGAGATGGTTGTTCGGCCGGTCGAACCGTCCGGTCCGCGCCTGCACGTAGATCCAGGCGCCGTCGCTCATCACCACGTCGCCGCGCGGCTCCTCAAGGTCGAGAATCTGGTCACCGCCCGGTTGCCGGCCAATATCGGCGGTGATGGTAAAGGGTCGGTTCAGCTCATCCACCCCCTGGTAGCGCGGCTCGACCACCCGCAGCCCCTCGGCGCGCGGCTGCACGGTGCGGCGGAAGCTGACGCGGGACCGGTCCTCGTTGCCCTCGATTTCCGGCCAGAACACCACGGTCGCCAGCAGCGCCAGCGCCAGGGCCGGCAGCAGCCGCTTGGCCCAGCGCACCGAGAAGCGCCGGCGGGCAAGCTGGCCGCGGCTCAGCCCGCGCCGTGCGCGCGACAGCGGCAGCATCTGGCGGGATGGATCGGCCACCGGCCGGACGACCAGGGGTCGAATCCCGGGGTTCGCCCCAGGATTACCCTCGGCGCTTCCCTCGGCGCGTCCCTCTGGACGCCCCTCTAAGCGGCTTGCCGGCCGGATGGGCGGGGTGCGGTCGGCCATCACGAACGTCCGGCAACCCCATGGCCGGTAGCGAGGCCAGCCCTCGGGCAGGACGCGGCATGGCGCGCCCCGGCCGTCCGGGGCGAGGCCGCATCGGGTAACAAAAGGGTAAGGGCGTTGCGCACCCCGCATCTATGGGCTGGCCGCGCCCAGGGGTCAACGCGCAGCAGGCGGCTTGGACAAGAATCATGCCAGTCCATATCAGCGGGCTTGACTTTCGCTCCCGCTTGCGGCCGTTCGCCGCACCCGGCGGGCCGCAACTAGCCCATGCCGGCGGCGCCGCGCTAATGCGCGAAGATATCCGGGTCCGCATAGCCCAGCAGGTCCAGCGCGCCCCGTGCCGGCAGGAAGCGGAAGCAGGCTTCCGCCAGTTCCAGCCGGCCTTCCCGCCGCAGCAGCCCTTCCAGCCGGGCCCAGAGCGCATGCAGGTGCAGCACGTCCGAGGCGGCATAGGCCAGTTGCTCGGGGCTCAGCTCCGGCGCGCCCCAGTCGGAGGATTGCTGCTGCTTCGAGATATCGACGCCCAGCAGTTCCTTGCAGAGGTCCTTCAGCCCATGCCGGTCGGTGAAGGTCCGCACCAGCTTGGCGGCGACCTTGGTGCAGACCACCGGCGCCACCGTCACGCCGAGCGCATTGTACAGCGCGGCGCAGTCGAAGCGGGCGAAGTGGAACAGCTTGGTCACCGCCGGATCGGCCAGCAGGCGCTTCAGGTTGGGACAATCCGCGCCATGCCCACCCAGCCCGGGCGGGACGATCTGCACGCAATGCGCGTCGCCGTCGCCGGCCGAGAGCTGCACCAGGCAGAGCCGGTCACGATGCGGGTTGAGCCCCATGGTCTCGGTATCGATCGCCACCACCGACCCGAGGTCGAGGCCATCGGGCAGGTCGTGCCGGTGCAGGCGGATCATGGCTGGGGTCCTCGGATCGGTGCCGCGACGGGATTCGGTTGCGCCGCCGGCGTGGGCCGCCGGGGTAGCCCGTGGGGAGACCAAGGGGGAAACCAGCGGGGAAAACAGCGTGGTCCCCAGGGTTCGGCTCCGCGGTGAAGGGTGGTGCGCTGGACGCTCAGGCGCCGCCGGTGACCAGGGGCGGCATCAGTGTCGGGCAGCGGATCTGGTTAGAGCAAACCCCGGACGTCAAAGCAAACCCCGGACGTCAAAGCGACCCGGACGCCAAAGCGATCCAGTCGATCGGCAACCATTCCAATCCAGCGCCGGGTCGGCCCGTGGGAGGCAACGCAGTTGTGTATCGTCGGCCGGCACCGCTGCTGTTAGCCGGGAGTGGCATGAACCCGCCATAGATCACCGCTGAAGCAGGCTGGCCGCAGGCCGGTGCTGCAAGCCCACCACCCTCTTCGGTTCCACGAGGGGATGGGCGGACGCGCGTGTATTCCGTCATGTCCGGAACTGCCTTCATCATGCCAATTTCCGTACCAGGGCCCCGCTC
>JAQGIA010000539.1 GCA_028291445.1 Belnapia sp. | reverse complement strand
GCCTGCTGATCGCCGCGGCGCTCGCCTGCGACCCGGCGCTGGTGGTGGCGGATGAGCCGACCACCGCGCTCGACGTCACCACCCAGCGGGAAATCCTCGCCCTGCTGCGCCAGCTCACGGTGGAACGTGGGCTCTCGCTGCTGTTCGTCACGCATGATTTCGGCGTGCTGGCCGCGGTCTGCGACCGGGTCGCGGTGCTCTATGCCGGCCAGGTGGTGGAAGTCGGGCCGACCCGCGCCGTGCTGGACGACCCGAAGCACCCCTATGCCAGGCTGCTGCTGGCCTGCCATCCGGACCGCGCGACCGATCTCGGCGGCATCCCCGGCACGGTGCCGGCCGCCACCGCCCAGCCCCCAGGCTGCCGTTTCCACCCGCGCTGCCCGCTGGCGCGCGAGGCCTGCACCCTGGCGGCGCCGCCGATGCTCGACCTCGGCGCCGGCCATGCCGTCGCCTGCCCCTTCCACACCGAGGCTTTTGCGCGTGCCTGAACTCATCGGCGCCTCCCGCCTTTCGGTCGAACTCGGCGCGCAGCAGGGGCTGTTCCGCCGCCGTCCCGGCGTGCGCGCGGTGGATGGCGTCGATCTCTCGGTCCAGGCCGGCGAGATCTTCGGCGTGGTCGGCGAAAGCGGCTGCGGCAAGACCACCCTGGCCCGCACCCTGCTCGGCCTGCAGCGCGAGGCCTCCGGCGAAATCCGGCTGGAAGGCAAGCAGGTCTCCGGCCAGGCCCCGGCGCTGGCCCGCCAGGCGCGCGCCGCGGTGCAATACGTCCACCAGGACCCCGGTGCCGCGCTGGACCCCTGGTGGCGCGTCGGCGCGACGCTGGCGGAAGGCCTCTCGATCCACGGCATCACCGACCGCGCCGAGCAGCGCTCCCGCATCGCCGAGACCCTTGCCGCCGTCGGCCTCGATAGCGCCTTCGGCGACCGCTACCCGCATGAGCTCTCGGGCGGCCAGCAGCGCCGCATCGGCCTTGCCCGCATCCTGCTGCTGCGGCCGAAACTGGTGATCCTGGATGAACCGACGGCCGGCCTCGACCTTTCAGTGCAGGCGGCGGTGCTGCGGCTGCTGCGGGATCTGCGGGGGCGGTTCGGCCTGACCTACCTGTTCATCAGCCATGACCTGTCGGTGGTGCGGCGGGTCTGCGACCGGGTGGCGGTGATGTACCTCGGCCGCGTGGTGGAACAGGGCAGCGCCCAGGCATTGTTCGAGACGCCGAAGCACCCCTATACGCGCGCCCTGCTGGCCGCGGCGCCGCGGCTGGATGGCGCCGCGGCCGGCCCTTCGCTGCCGGGCGATCCGCCGAGCCTCCGCGCCATTCCCGGCGGCTGCCGCTTCCACCCGCGCTGCGGCCTGGCCGATGCGCGTTGCGCGGCGCAGGATCCGGCGGTGGTGGAAGTAGCAGGCGGCCATACCGTCGCCTGCCATCATTGGGAAAAGGCAGCGTGATGCTCTGCGATCCTGTCGCCCTGGAAATCATCCGCGGCGCCGCCCGTGCCGCCCAGGCGGAGATGGAGGCGCTGCTGGAACGCACCGCCATGTCCGCCTTCATCCGCGAGAAGAAGGATTTCTATACCGCGCTCTTCGATGCCTCCGGCGCCATGGCGGTCGGCTCCGACCTGCCGATCTTCGGCGACATCGTCGGCCCGGTGACGGCGCGCTACCCGCTCGAGGGCATGCAGCCCGGCGACCTCTATTGGTACAACGACTGCTACGGCAGCCGCGGCGCCGTCTCCCACTCCAACGACCAGGTCTTCCTGGCGCCGGTTTTTCTCGGCACCACCCGCGTCGGCTTCGTCATGGGCTGGGCGCATTTCTCCGATATCGGCGGCCTCCGCCCCGGCTCGCTCAGCCCCGATGCCACCGACCATTTCCAGGAAGGCATCATCATCCCGCCCGTCCGCCTGGTCCGCAACGGCGAGACCAACGAGGACCTGCTGCGCGCCTTCTGGCGCAACAGCCGCTTCCCCGTGCAGTCCCAGGGCGATACCAGCGCGCTGATGGCCGCCGTCCGCCTCGGCGAGAAGCGGGTCGAGGAGATCGCCGCCCGCTTCGGCGCCGAGGTCCTGGCCGATGCCTTCGCCCAGCTCCTCTCCCGCACCGAGACCTTGATCCGCGCCAAGCTGTGCGCCGCCTTCCCCATCGGCACCACCCGCTTCGCCGATACCATCGACACCGATGGCCATGGCAACGGCCCCTTCACCCTCCGCCTGGCGCTGACCCGCACGCCGGACGACCGCTTCATCCTCGACGCCACCGAGACCGACGACCAGGCCATCGGCCCGGTGAACCTGCTGATGCACCCGGACGTGCCGGGGATGGCGCTCGGCCTCTATTTCCTCCAGGGCGAGGCCGGGCAGGTGCTGAACGCCGGCGGCCCCCGCGCCATCGACGAGGTGCGGCTGCGCGAGGGCTCCCTTCTCTGGCCCCGCTCGCCGGCGCCGCTCGGCCTGCGCGGCATCACCATGATGCGGCTGCTGGCCGTCCTGCACGGCCTGGTTGCCGTCGCCCGCCACGGCGAGGCCCCGGCGGCCCATTCCGCCTATGTCATCATGGCCCTGCGTGGCGAACACGAAGGCAAGCGTTTCCTGATGACCGATGGCGTCGCCGTCGGCTATGGCGCCCGCCCCTTCGCCGATGGCGTCGATGCCGTCTATTTCGTCGCCCAGGAGAATTACCCGGTGGAGTTCATGGAGCTCGCCTATCCGGTGCGGCTGCTCGCCTATGGCATCCACCGCGACAGCGGCGGCGCCGGCCGGCATCGCGGCGGCTGCGGCGTGGTGCGCGAGTATGAGGTGATGTGCGACACCGCCCAGGTCGCCATCCGCATCGACAGTGTGGTGAACCCGCCCTGGGGCGTCGCCGGCGGGATGGCCGGTGGCAGCGGCCGCGCCCTGGTCAACCCCGGCCGGGCCGATGAACGGGTGCTGCCGCCGCTCTCGGACGGCACCGTCCTGCGGCGCGGCGATGTGCTGCGGCTGGAAACCGGCGGCGGCGGCGGCTGGGGCCATCCCTTCGACCGGCCGGAAGCCCTGGTCCGCGCCGATGTCCTCGGCGGCTTCATCACCGCGGAGGCCGCCGCCCGCGACTATGGCGTCATCCTCGACGACCCCGCCGCCACCGCGCGCCTCCGCGCCACCCGCGCCCCCACCAAGCTCTTCCACCGCCGGGGCTACGTCGATGAAGTCGCGTGATCTGCTGGTCGCCGTCGACATCGGCGGCACCTTCACCGATATCACCCTGCAGGATGCCGCGACCGGTCAGGCCTGGACCGCCAAGAC